>JBEBRN010000043.1:0-25968 GCA_040394775.1 Taishania pollutisoli | reverse complement strand
ATCTAAACCATAAAGTTCAAAGCGTTAAAAACACAGGAAAAGGAGTGGAATTAATCGCGTTGAATAAAAAGAATGAAGAAGTAACTTTCAAAGCGGATTACTGTTTAGTAGCTGTCGGAAGAAAAGCGTATACAGAAGGATTAAACCTTGAAGCAGCAGGATTATCAACAAACAATAGAGGTCAAATAGATATCAATGATAAACTACAAACATCTGTCCCTAACATTTACGCAATTGGCGATGTTATACAAGGTCCTATGTTGGCTCATAAAGCTGAAGAAGAAGGTGTTTTTGTAGCGGAAGTAATTGCAGGGCAAAAGCCACACATTAATTACAACTTGATTCCTGGTGTTGTTTACACATGGCCTGAAGTATCTGCTGTTGGACAAACAGAAGAGCAGTTAAAAGCGGCTGGTGTAGATTACAAAGTAGGTTCATTTCCAATTAAAGCATTAGGAAGAGCTAGAGCAAGTATGGATATCCAAGGTTTGGTGAAAATATTGGCCGATAAAAATACAGACGAGGTATTAGGTGTTCACATGATTGCTCCACGTGCTGCTGACTTAATAATGGAAGCAGTTGTTGCAATGGAATACAGAGCGTCTTCAGAAGACATTGCTCGTATTTGTCATCCACATCCAACTTATACAGAAGCAATAAAAGAAGCGGCATTAGATGCGTTTGAAAATAGACCGCTTCATATCTAATTGAATTGACTACAAGAAATGGTAAGCCGGGAGAAATCTCGGCTTTTTTTTGTTTTAAGAAGATGTCTAAAGAAATAATCAATCGTTTGGCTTTATTTATTCCGTGGGTGAAAACTTAAAATCGTATCTCTTAAATACGTTTGATCTAAATGGGTGTAAATTTCAGTCGTAGATATGGACTCATGTCCTAATAATTCTTGAATAGCACGAAGATTCGCACCACCTTCCAGCAGATGTGTTGCAAAAGAATGGCGAAATGTATGTGGGCTGACGTTTTTGGTAATTCCAGCCGTTTCTGCCAATTGTTTTACAATAGTAAAAATCATGACGCGTGTCAATTTACTTCCACGTCGATTTAAAAAAATATACGACTCGTTCCCTGGCTTGATAATTTGGTGGTTCCTCGTCATTTGAAGATAATCATCGATTTCTTGAACAACATATTCATTAAGTGGTACCAAACGTTCTTTATTTCCCTTCCCAATTACACGGATAAATCCTTCCTTTGGAAATAGATGCTCAAATTTTAAGGATATTAACTCCGAAACACGAAGTCCACAACTGTAAAGCGTTTCTATCATTGCTCGATTTCGTTGACCTTCATTTTTAGATAAGTCAATCGCATCCATAATCGCATCAATTTCTTCTATTTCTAACACTTCGGGAAGTTTTCTACCGATGGAAGGCGATTCCATTAATGAGGTAGGAGATGATGTTAAATAATCATTGTACAATAAAAATTGAAAAAATTGTTTAACCCCCGAAAGAATTCTTGCCTGGCTTCTTGCTCCTATTCCAAGGTCATACAATTTTGTCATGAACGCTAGTAAATCCTCGTATTTGACCTGCTCAACACTTAATCTATTTTGCACTGAAAACTCCATTAATTTTTGAACATCTCGATGATATGCTTCCACAGTATTTTCTGACAAACCTTTCTCAACTTTCAAAAATCCAATAAATTCCTTAATATAGCGTTCCCAAGTCATAATTCAAAGGTACTATGAAACTGCTAATTATTAACGGACCCAACATAAATTTGTTAGGCCAACGCGAACCAGAAATATATGGTAATCGTTCTTTTGAAGATTATTTGGAAGAATTGAGGGTAAAGAATCCCTCTATAACTTTCGATTGTTATCAAACAAACGTAGAAGGTTACATCATAGATAAGCTTCAACAAACCGATGCTGATGGAATTATTTTAAACGCTGGTGGATTCACTCATACATCTGTTGCAATAAGAGATTGCATTTCCGCTATTACAACTCCTGTCGTTGAAGTACACCTATCCAACATTTCAGCAAGAGAAGAGTTTCGACATACTTCGCTGATTACTCCCGTTGTAAAAGGATGTATTTTTGGATTTGGGTTAACGTCCTATTCTTTAGCAGTAACTTATTTCATTGAAGTATACGAGAATTCTAAAAAATAAGAAGCGTTAAAAATTCTTATTTCCCTCTAAATGTCCAAATATTCATTTTGCCATTGTCCAAACGTTTTACTTTGAAGTCTTTAGCTTTTAATTGAACAATTGTATAAAGTTCAGTATCACCATTGTTTTTAGTCAAAAGTAACTTGTTTTTACCCTCTACAAATGACCACTTACCTTCTTCTGGAATTTGAAATCCAATAATCCAAGTTCTTTTGAATGAGTTATCTTTAAAAAAATCCATTTCCAAACTAGCATTATTTAAATCTTGGTCAACTTCATCAATTTCGTATTTTGTTAATGTCCAATGGTTCACCAATCTTGCTTTAGCGGGAAATACTGAAAAATTAGAACCTTCGTCGTATTTAGTACAAGATCCTAAAACAAATAAAAAAGCAAACAAAGAAATAGAGATAAAACGTTTCATAACATGTATTTAATGGTTGTTGCAAAAGTACATACTATATATTTAGCAAGCACTAAAAATGATTAATGAATAGAAATAATTAGGCGAATTATCAAAATTTACTAGACCTATTTTCTTGTATAGAAAAGACTATGAGAATGATTAATAATACTAACCTATTCGGTCAAAAAGAAAAAATAATATGAAATACTCTTAAAAAAAGCGTTTTGATGAAAAATTAATTTTTCGTTTTACGTTTTGTAAGATCTGGATCATTATTAGGATCCGTAATATCAGGCGTACCCGTAGAGTCATTTGGAAGTGGTGCAACTACAAAAATATTGGTAGCCACTCTAGCTTGTGAAGATGAAGAAATATCTTCATTCTCAAAATTATTCTTACGAATCACTTCTTTCTGACAAGCAGAAGAAACAATTAATAATAACGAACTAATAAAAAATAATTTTTTCATGGCACATGCAATTAACATTACCAAATATAAAGCATTATTTCCAAACTTACAAATTTTCTTTTGGTATTTTGATTAAAACAGTTGTTCCACTGATTAAACCGTTTTCATCGGTTGTTTGATAAGGGCCGATTAGTTCGAAGTTTTTATTGTATAATTTTCGCAACAAATCAATTCTCTTAGAAGAGATTTCCATACCTTTCGATTTGTGAGAACTCGCATTAATGCCTTTATTAGCCATACTCTGATTTATTCCAACACCATTATCTTTGATACGTATCTCGATATGATTTGGAAAATCATTAATTGAAATGGTGATCTTTCCTTTTCTTTCTAGTGGCAAAATACCATGTAAGATACTGTTTTCTACAAAAGGCTGTAAAAGCATAGCAGGCACCAAATAATTATCGGCAAAAGACTCCTCATCTTCAATCTCATACGTGAATCGATCCTTAAAACGCATAGCTTCTAAATCTAGGTAAAGTTTTAAACGCTCTAACTCCTCATCTAAAGGAACAAGATTGTTAGATTCATTTGAAGAATCTAAATTTTTACGTATTAATTTAGCAAAACTAGTGAGGTATCTATTGGCGGATATTCTATCTTGGGTATTAATAAAATATTGAATAGAATTCAGTGCGTTAAATATAAAGTGACGGTTCATACTGGCATTCAAAGACTCTTGTTCTAATTGCCCTAATCGACTTTTAATTTCTAATTTTTCTTGATAATTCTTACGCTGCTCATACTGAATTCTTCGTTGAATTATTAGATAAACAAGTCCAATTATTAAAAAGACAAGTAGGATAATAAACCAAGCACGCAAATAAAACGGAGGGTTAATAACAACATTTAGAACGATGATGTTTGAATACAGATTATCATTAATAACTCCACGAATTAAAATTCTATAAGAACCATGAGGTAAATTCGTTATATTAATTTGTGGGTTTTTAAATTTAACAGACCAAGCATTATCTAAGCCTTCTACTTTATACTGATAACTTAAAGACCGATAATTCTTCAACGTAACTCCATCAATATCCACTAAAATATTATTCCTGTTGTGAGGAAGAACAATTGATGAAATAACACCGTTCTCATCATAACTAGTTGGAAAGTCGTTTTTAAGCTTATTAATTGGATTAAAATTAATTGCTATATCCCGAAGAACAATATGAGGAGGACGAAGAATATAACTTTTTTCTAATTGGTCAATATTTAAAATATTCAAACCTGAAACGGTACCAAATATGACATTATTTTTCGCATCAACAAATGATGAGTTAATGTTAGTCTCTAGATTGCTCAACCCTTCTTCTAACCCAATTTTATTGAACGAAAACGACTTATACTGCAATCTACTATAATAGACTCCTTCATTTGTTCCAATTACGATATGGCGACTATCTTGATTAATAAAATTAATAATATTGGACGACGGGCGGTCAGAAATATATATTGGCAGTAAAAGAGTGTCTTTCAGAAGAAAAAGACCATCTTCAGTCCCTATCCAAATTCTATCTTTAGTGTCTCCTTTTAAAGCATTCACTTTTGTGTCGAAATTTAAAACGTTCTGTAACGTGTCACTTTCTAGAGTGAAGAGTCCATTATCACTTCCTATATATAGCCGATTGTTGCAATACGCTAGACTTCTAACAGTCATCAATTTAAATCTATCTTGTGAGATTATTCGCTGAATACTTCCGCCTTTATAGACAGCTAATCCAAAATCTCCACCAATAAAGCTTTGACGTCCGTATGTAAATATGGTAGTTGTTTTTTGTGGTACTAGTGTTGGATCTCCAATTTTAATTTCAGCCACCTTATTATTCGTAATATCCATTCGATAGAGCCCATTCCCTGCTCCTACCAAAAGTTCATTTGGAGAAGATTGAGAAAGTGACCAAATCGGACTATTACTAACGTTAACAATTTGAGTTGCATTGGTCTGATCATTTTGGATAATCAAACTACCATCATAGGTGCCATAATAACTATTGTTTCCTTGCTTGAAAGTAGCTAAAATAAGGTCTGTCTTAGCTATTTTTTCAAAAGAATACCGGCGGATATGTGATCCTGAAAATTTAAAAATACCCTTTCCTTCCGAACCTATCCAAATAGTTTGGTTATTATCCTCATAAACGGTATTGATGTTTTCGTAATTTAAACCTGTCTTAGTCGTAATATAACTTATCTTAAAAGATTTACCAATTAATACTATTCCATCCAGATGCGGTATCCAAATTTGATTTTTAGAATCTTTAAAGCAATTACGCAATCCATAAATATTTTGTTTTATTGGAATATAGTGAAGAGAATGACTTTTAAATGTATAAATACAAACCTCGCTGTTGAATGTAGTGAAAAGCAATTTTCCATCCGAATAGATAACCATTCCTGAGATATTCAACCCTTTTGTCTGTTGTATTGGTTCAAAGTTTTCACCATCGGAACTGACTAAAACACCTTCTCTTGTGGCAATAAAAAGCTGGTTTTCATAAACTAAGGCAGTTCGTATTCTGTTTTCATCAGCGGTATTAAGCTCTTTATGTGACAATTGATTACCTTTCAGGACATAATATCCACTTCCATTCGTGAACGCATATATTCTACCTTTAAAATATAAAACCTTGCTAACGATGACACTTTTGTCGTTTTCTTTAAATTTGAAAGGCTTAAAATTATTATTATATCCAATTGTAAACCCGCCTTCATGACCAATTAAAAGGGAGTCATGTATGGAGTTCAATGACGTGATTCTATTGTTAACTAGATTACTTCTAGTGGAGTACGTGTAAAAGTTTTGTCCATTAAACTTTGCCAAGCCTCCCATCGTCCCTATCCATAAATAGCCGTTTTTATCTTGAATAAATGAACTTACTTGAGATTGTGGTAATCCATTTTCAATAGAATAATTTATAAACGATAGTTCTTGAGCAAAACTCGATTTGGCTAAAAAAAGAATAAGAAATAAGAAAATGAGACTTCTCATCTAGCTTTTAAATGTTTGACAAATTCACTCGCACGATTTCTTGCAACAGGTAATTTAACACCATTTTTCATCAAAACAAAGAAACCATCTTCGCTAATAAACTCCTTTAAATAGTTCAAGTTGATAATATGCGATTTATGGATTCTGAAAAACTTATTCTTATCTAAAATACCTTCGTAAATCTTCATTGTTCGAGTATCTAAATAACGTGTTTTATCTTCAAAGTAAATTGTTGTACAATTTCCACTCGCATCTAAATGTGTAATCGTGTCATCTTCTACAATTTTCAATCCTTTTGTATGACTTATAACAACTTGGCTTGTTTTTTTATTATTGATAAGCGAATCGGAAAGATTTTTTAACGAATTAAAATAGGTGATAAAGTTATCGGGGTCCTCTTTGAAAATTTGTTTGGCACTGACTAATTTATTCACCGCCATTTGCAAATCATCAATATCAATCGGCTTTAACACATAATGAACTGCACTTGCATTAAATGCTTGCAATGCATAATCTTTAAATGCCGTTACAAACACCACGAAAAAATCTTTGTTTTTGATTTCATTCAATAAATCGAGTCCTTCGGCATCGCTCGGCATTCGGATATCTAGGAAAATCACATCTGGTTTTAGCGCTTCTATTTTAGCTTTAGCTTCCTCCTTACCAGCAGCCTCGCCAATAATTTCAATCTCTGGGCAATATTCCTCTAGCAACATCGACAAGTTCTTTCTCGCCAATTCTTCGTCGTCTATTATTAAAGAGCGTAACTTCATAATGTTGATTTTTTAGATAATATTTAAATATATAAATTTTTCCAATTAAATAAGAGTTTTATAGGTAAGATAAGTGTAAAAGGCACTTTTTATTGAGCGTGATAATACTATACATATTATTCCTCCCATATTATGACTAAACAGCTACTCTTAATAGAGCTGAAATTCAAATTTCTTTAGTCATTCATTTCACAAATCTAATTCTGTTTGATTCGTTTTATAATGAAATGTTTTACGTTGAAACGGAGATTCACCAAATGCTAGAATTAATTGCTTATGCTTAGGCGTTGCATAGCCTTTGTTTTTTTCCCATTCATACTGTGGGAATTCTGTCGCAATTTTACATACATATTCATCTCTGTGTGTTTTAGCTAAAATAGACGCTGCTGCTATACTTTTGAACTTAGCGTCGCCACCAACTACGCATTGATAAGGAATACCAAAGGGTTTAAATCGATTTCCATCTATCAACAGTAACTCAGGTTTCATGGCTAATTTTTCAACAGCTTGGCGCATTGCTAAAAAACTAGCATTTAGGATGTTAATTTCATCAATTTGTTCATGATCAACCGAACTGACAGCCCATGCTAAAGCATTTTTTTCGATATAAGCTCGGAGAATCAAACGCTTTTTCTCATTGATTTGCTTAGAGTCATTTAAAAAAGGAGGATCAAAATCAGGAGGAAGAATAACCGCTGCAGCAAAGACAGGTCCAATCAAACAACCTCTACCCGCTTCATCACATCCTGCTTCAATTTTGTCGTTTGTAAAAGAATTTGATAAATTTGACATTTGAATAACTGTATTGTTCAAAGATATTTATTTTATTTGTGGTGCAATTTTTGCACTTCTAGTATCGTCTTAAAAATAGAAATTATAATCCTATGAAAAAAATATTTTTCCTTTCAACCTTTTTTGTTATCGCTTTATTTTCTTTTTCACAAGCGCAACAGACTGCAAAAGTCCCTTCATTAGAGACTTATGTCAACAATAAATTTAAAGATACATTCACTTTTGAACTATCTGAAAAGACAACCAATGAAAAAGTAGCGGAAATGTCAAACTATTACACGGCTTATTTCACTACTACTTTTAATGAAAAGGAAAATACGATTTCGGTAAAGATGATTAATCAAGAATGGAAGAATCGTCAAATCATGCGACGCCTTTTTTCTGGATTACAAATTGAAAAGGTAACCATAGAAGGTAAAGAAATGAGCACGGACGAGTTTTTTAAAGAATATGTCTTAACGACGGATCAGCAACCAAGTAAATAATTTTTTAAAATGCAATTAAAAATTTAATTGCATTTTTTTTGTGAAGTCATTTCACATAGACTATCCTACAGAATATATATATTTGTAAACGAATTAAATAAACACATGAAATATAAAAGGATTCTTTTAAAACTAAGCGGAGAATCGTTGATGGGCGCTAAACAATTTGGGATTGATAACAATCGTTTAGATTCTTACGCTCAACAAATCAAACAAATCAGTGATTTAGGAGTTGAGGTCGCAATTGTTGTTGGTGGTGGAAATATCTTCCGAGGAGTTCAAGCTGAGCAAGGTGGAATGGATAGAACGCACGGCGACTATATGGGAATGCTAGCCACTATGATAAATAGTATGGCACTTCAAGCGGCTTTAGAAAAATGTGGTGTCGAAACGAGATTACAATCAGCCATTGAGATGAAGGAAATCGCTGAACCTTATATCCGAAGAAAAGCAGTAAGACACCTTGAAAAAGGACGTATTGTTATTTTTGGGGCAGGAACTGGAAATCCATATTTCACAACCGATTCAGCAGCTTCTTTGAGAGCGATTGAAATAGAGGCAGACGTCATTCTAAAAGGTACTAGAGTCGATGGAATTTATACAGCTGATCCTTTAAAAGATGTAAATGCAACAAAATTTAGATCCATCACTTTTGAACAAGTCTATCAAAAAGGACTAGAGGTAATGGATTTAACCGCTTTTACACTTTGTAAAGAAAATGATTTGCCTATTATTGTTTTTGACATGGATACACCTGGTAATCTTATCAAAGTATTGAGTGGCGAAGAAGTTGGAACAATTGTTAAAAATTAATATAAATTATTTATGACGGAAGAAATTAACCTCATTTATGACGAGTTTAAATTATCGAATTCAAAATCTGTTTCTCGTTTAGAAAATGAATTGGTAAAAATTAGAGCTGGGAAAGCTACACCAAGTATGTTAAATGGTGTGATGGTAGATTATTATGGTGCACCGACACCTCTTCAACAAGTAGCTAACGTCGGGACATTGGATGCACGAACCATTACTGTTCAACCATGGGAAAAGAGTCTTTTAAACGAGATTATGAAAGGCATTATAAATGCTAATCTTGGATTTGCCCCTCAAAATAACGGAGAGTCTTTGCTTATTAACGTACCAGCATTAACAGAGGAACGAAGAAAAGACTTAGCTAAAAGAGCAAGAGCAGAAGGAGAAAATGCGAAAGTAGCAATTCGAAATAATAGAAAAGATGCCTTAGACTTAGTAAAGGAATTGAAAGATGAAGGCTTTTCTGAAGATATAATCAAAAGTGCTGAAGAAGAAATTCAAAATATTACCAATAGTTCTATTAAGAAAATAGACGATGTTATTGAAGTGAAGGAAAAGGAAATAATGACGGTTTAACGCTGTCCAAACTGAAACTTAAAAAGAGCATTAACACTGCTCTTTTTTTAGCTTTAAAAAAAAAAAAAAAAACATCCCATTAAACTTTTCATATGCATCTTTCGTCTAATAGTTATAATTCCTAATATGACCAATTTTAAATTTTTATTCTTTGTTCTTATCGTGTTTTGTATTTCAATAAATACACAAGCACAAACAAACTTATTTGCTACCCTACAAGGTTCGCCTCTAGTTGACACCACTAATTGGCATTTCAATGGTGATGCCTACTTAGGAGATACTGGTGGAGATGCAGATGCTTTTTCAAATGAAGTGATCTTAACTCCAGCTTTAGATAATAAATTTGGACAGGTTTTTTTTAAAACTCCAATAGATTTAACCACTTGTACTAAATGGAGAGCAGAATTTGAAATTAGAATGTTTGATGGCTCTGGTGCCGATGGTATTGCTTTTTGCGTTATTGATCAATTACCGGATTCTTATATGGTCGGATATGCCATGGGAGTACCTCTAAATTCAAATGGTTTAAAAGTAGGTTTTGATACCTACGACAATTATATGGGTGGAGTTCAATGTGGTGGAAATAATCCTGAAATTCAAATTGGATATGGGGTAGGTTATTCCGAATGTGATAATACTATGACGCGTTTAACCAATAATTCAAGCGTCTACACAAAAAACTTAGGATATTTAGCAGATAAATTTTATGACCAAGTTATTGTCACCTATGACAATGGTACCATTACCGTTAAAACGCATTCTCTATCAGGAAACTGGCTGCATACCGATCAGACAGTAACAAGCACCATTACTCCTATTAGTGGAAAAGTATATTTTGGCTTTACATCTGGAACAGGTGGTTTGAACAATACACACTCTGTCAGAAATGTAAATATTTATGCCGATGTGCCTGCCACAAATGATGCTGGATTAGACCAAACAATCTGCTCGGGACAAGCCGCTCAACTAGGCACAACTTCAACACCAAACCACAACTACACTTGGACACCAAGTACTGATTTGTCTTCGGCAGCTATTTCTAACCCAACAGCTACAAAAACCAATTCAACAACGAATCCAACAAGTTATACCTTTATCGTTAAAACGGAAAGACAAGGTGCTGCTTCTTGTTATATGCAAGATACCGTTCAGGTGATAGTAAATCCTGCACCTGTCATAAATGAAGCTATTTCGTTTTGTCAAGGTACTTCGGTGACCTCACATGGAAACACTATCAATACGGATGGAACGCATACTTTTCTTATTCCAGCACCATCTGGATGTGATACTACATTAATTGTAACAGCTTCTTATTTACCAACGACTAGTTCGACGACAAATACAACTATTTGCGCTGGAAAAAGCGTAACATTCAATAGCACAACTTACTCCACTTCTGGAACTTATACACACACTATAGCTGGTTCTGGAGGTTGTGATTCTGTTGCAACACTTGTTTTAACAGTTAATCCAGCTCTCACTGGAAGTTTATCTCAATCGATTTGTACTGGTGGTGATTTCACCTATCATGGACAGACGTATAATAGTGCAGGAACATATACCGTCAATTTACAAAATCCACAAGGATGCGACTCTATTGTGACGCTGAAAATTATTGAAAATCCAATCATTTATGACTCTACTTTTATAACTATTTGTTCAGGAGGAAGTTATTCATTTAATGGAACAAATTATTCTACGGCAGGTAATTATGATTTTCCATTAACGACAACACAAGGTTGTGATTCTATAGCAACGCTTGTCTTGACAGTAAATCCTGCACTTACGGGCACTTTATCTCAATCAATTTGTACTGGTGGTGATTTCACTTATCATGGACAGACGTATAATAGCGCAGGAACATATACCGTCAATTTACAAAACACACAAGGTTGTGACTCTACAGTTACGCTGACAATCATAGAAAGTGCCACTCTTTACGACACTACTTTTGCATCTATTTGTTCAGGAGAAAGTTATTCATTTAATGGAACAAATTACTCAACAGCAGGTAATTACGATATTCCGTTAACGACATCACAAGGCTGTGATTCAATTCATACACTCGTGTTAACTTATTCAGCTTCAATTGATGCTTATGATACTATTTCTAAATGTCAAAATGAAACAATAATCTATCAAGGGCAATCTATTTCAAATGCAGGAGATTATACATTCGCAGTGACTGCTACTATTGGCTGTGATACAATTATCCATTTAAATGTAGTTAACAAAGCTGTTCCAACGATAGTAATTGATACGGTCATTTGTCAAGGTGAAAAAATAACCTACAATAATCAAAACTATTCTACAGCTGGTGTTTACACTATTAACACTTCTTCGCCATCAGGTTGTGATTCCGTTATTACTTTAAATCTAAACGTCATTAATTTACCGATGAAACCAGAAGTATCGACGAATCTACCAATTCCATGTTACAATCAAGAATTCATTGGAGAAGTGAACAATCCAAATTCTGTCTTCTCTTACATGTGGTTTAATGATACAAATGCGACAGCAATCCACACAGGAAGTAAATTGACACAGCTCATAGATGGAAGCGCTATGACTATATATGTAGCTGCTGATAATGGAATATGTTTATCCAACTATGAAATCATTCCAATAACCGTTGGTCAATTGTTTAATGAGAACTTTGAAATGCCAAATGTACTGACTCCAAATGACGACGGGGTGAATGACCGAATTGATTTTGATCTAATTTTTGGAGGGTGTATTGATTACGAAGTGATCATTTTCAACCGTTGGGGAAATATTGTTTTCAAAGGCAGTCATTCATTTGTAGGAAAAGATAAATCGGGGCTTGACTTAGTGCCAGGCGTATACTTTTACCAATTAAAATACGATGGTGGCGAACGCAATGGATTCATCACAATCGTAAGGTAACATAGCTTCTTTCATCTATCCAAATTTCATAGATCATTTTTTCTGTGTGTTTCTCTATGCTCTTTATTGAATAGTTCAATAGAACGAATGCAAATCATCATTTTTGGATTACCTTTGCCCAAATTTTTCAGAAGATGATTACAGTAAATGAGTTGGCAGTTGAGTTTGGTGGTAGAACGTTATTTAGTGAAGTTAATTTTGCAATAAACGATACCGACAAAATTGCTTTAATGGGTAAAAATGGAGCCGGAAAGTCCACCATGATGAAAATTATCGCGGGGATAAACAAGCCTTCCAAAGGAAATATTAATGCGTCCAAAGATACCATCATTGCTTATTTACCGCAACATCTCTTAACAAAAGACGACACTTCTGTTCGTGACGAAGCAGCCAAAGCTTTTAAAGAAATCTTTGAAATGCGGGATGAAATTGAAAGTATCAATCATGAATTAACCGTTCGTACGGATTATGAAAGTGATGAGTATATGAAATTGATTGAGCGTGTTTCTGAATTAAGTGAAAAATTTTATACCATCGAAGAATCAAACTATGAGGCCGATGTGGAAAAAGTACTCAAAGGAATGGGCTTTTCACAAGAAGATTTAGACCAGCCAACAGCTGAGTTTTCTGGTGGATGGCGTATGCGTATTGAATTGGCTAAAATTCTACTTAGAAAGCCTGATTTAATTCTGCTAGATGAACCTACCAATCACTTGGATATCGAATCCATTCAATGGTTGGAAGATTTCCTAATCAATTCTGCTAAAGCGGTCATTGTTATTTCCCACGATAGAACATTTGTCGATAATATTACCAATCGTACGATTGAAGTGACAATGGGTAAAATCTACGATTATAAAGCCAATTACTCACATTATTTAGAACTTCGTAAAGAGCGTCGTGAACAACAACAAAAACAATACGACGAACAACAACGTTTTATAGCTGACACCACTGAGTTTATTGAACGATTTAAAGGAACATATTCGAAAACCCTTCAGGTACAATCACGTGTTAAAATGCTCGAAAAGTTGAATATTATCGAAGTCGATGAGGTGGACAATTCTGCGTTACGCTTAAAATTCGCACCTGCGATAAGAAGTGGACAATACCCAATCGTGGTCTCAGAACTGACAAAAGCATACGACCAACATATGGTTTTCAATAACGCTGATATGGTCATTGAAAGAGGACAAAAAGTAGCGTTTGTGGGAAAGAATGGTGAAGGTAAATCCACCATGGTCAAATTGATTATGGGTGAAATTAAAGCCGACTCAGGAAAGGCAGAGGTTGGTCACAATGTGAAGATTGGTTATTTCGCGCAAAATCAAGCTTCATTACTAGATGAAAATTTAACCGTTTTTGAAACCGTAGATTATATTGCTACTGGAGAAATTCGTAAGCAAGTCAAAAATATTCTGGGTGCTTTCATGTTCTCTGGTGATGACATTAATAAGAAAGTTAAAGTATTGTCTGGTGGAGAAAAAACGCGATTAGCATTAGTGAAATTGTTACTTGAACCTTACAATGTTTTAGTACTCGACGAACCTACCAATCACTTGGATTTAAAAACAAAAGACATCATCAAAGATGCACTTTTAGCTTTTGACGGAACGCTTATTTTAGTTTCTCACGACAGAGATTTCCTAGATGGATTAGCCGAAAAGGTGTTTGAATTCACCAACAAACGTGTGGTAGAACATTTTGAAGACACCAAAGGATTCTTGGCCAAAAAGAAGATGGAAAACTTAAAAGAAATCGAGAAAAAATAACTTCGTCAAATTTTATTTGATTTTATTCTGGCTTTGATTTTAATTTCTTCACTAGAAGTAAGAATCCTATACACGAAAGTATTCCCAAGGCAAGGAAATGCAATTCATAAAACGATGGAGCATTAAAGTATTCATAGGATGAAAACGTATCGGTGCAAGGGTCATCGAATACTTTCTCTATATATATTTTCGATCCAATAACACCATAAACAACCATCACAGTAATGGGAATTAAAGAAGCGAACAATAGCATAAAAACTTCATTTGCACGCTCTTTTAATCTTGTATTTACTCGATAGACAATAATTAAACCACCCAATAACGCTAATAGATAAACCATGAAGGTGTATTCTCCCATTTTGTCGTATAAAAAAGCACTAAATAATATACCCATCACAAGCATCACTCCAGCAATCGGAACGGTAATCGCAAAGTTGATGAAATTGATAACTTGAAATTGTAACAAGAAATAAGCGAGTGCCGAGCTGAAAATAAATGTTATTAAGAAGGCCATATAATAATCCGATGTACGGCTTAAATTATCAGTAGTTGTTTCCCATGAATACTGATCAAAATAGAAGCTATTCATAGCCGACTCCATAAATTCCTTCGTGGAGTAAAAACTTGAATCGATATCATTGATATTCATAATGGAATGAATATCTCTATTGTTGTAATCTGAAACAATATTCTCCAAATTACGTCCTTCTTTATGAAGAATATAGTTTAAGTTTATTTGTGGATCAAAATTCGTGTATGGATAAATTACAGCTAGTTTTTGTTTAAAGGCAGTCATTCGTTTAACGAGATTCTCGTACTTTTGCTCTTTTAACAATTGGTCTAATTCTTTTGAATAATCAGGATGATTACGTAGTTCACTCCAATGATATCCATCTAGTTTTAAAAACTTATTAATCACATTCACTTTGCAATCCTTTTTCACTTGTAAATCTTCTAATTGATAAAAAACGACCAGCGAATTCTCGACACGTGAATAAAAATTTGAATCTATTTCATTAGTTTTGGTAATGCAGTTTTTTGTGAAATCATTATTTCGTTTCAAATAATTCTCTTTGGTACAGTAATAAATACCATTGTAATCCGTGTTATTCGTATTTACATAACGAATCCTATTCGAGGTTAAATAAGGATTATTCTCTAAGCTATAACTATCTTCGGAAACTAATAACAACGGATTTAAGAATTCCTTTTCTTTTATCAACTCATCAAAATTGTATTTCTGAGCCAACTGATTTTTCTTTAGCTGAATCCCATAGTCAAAAGTGACAAAACTGGAGATATTCCAAAAGAGCAATACTATTAATAGTGAAAATAATTTAATTCCATAGAATCGACCAGCGATATAATAATGTTTCAGCACCGAATTTTTGTAGAATTGTAATCCCCATATAAAGAAGACAATTAACAACAAGACAACTTGAATTAAAATAAAATTACTTTTAGTAATAAATCGATAGTAACTCGTTTCGGCTAAAACACGCTCATTTAGATAAGTATAGCCATATAAAAAAGCGAAAACATGAAAGATGAGACCTGTTAAAATCAAAAATGGCAAACGTAAATGCCAAACATTTGGATGATTCTCAATAAGGTACGTATTTATTCTCTTAAACATAGGAAGTAAATTAGGTGTTAGATAAAAAATCGACGTGTGGAATGAGAGATGTCACGGATATACACTATTTCCAAATCTGAATGCGCTAATTCAGCTAATATTTTTTTAAATGCGTTCGGCTCGGTCGTTTCAATAGTATAGACGCCACCATTAAACGTTAATTTGAAAGCCGTATGATTAGCGAAAACTTTTTGGACATCTTCCATAGATGCTGTTGCCTCTAATTCCACAATGGTGGCAGTAACACGCTTCTGTTCTAGCTTATCAGAATAATATTCTGGCGATCCATTTCGCAAAAAGAGAATTTTATCTGCGACTTTTTCTACTTCAAATAATTGCTGTGAACTCAAAACAATTCCAATCGGATTCGATGGACTTTGCGCTAATCCTTTTAAATCTTCTAAAATAATTTGTTGTGATTTGACATCTAAATTTCCAAGTGGTTCATCCAACAACAATATTTTTGGCTTTCTTAAAAATGTACGTGCGAGTTCAAAACGCATTTTATAACCCGATGATAATTCCGACCAATTTAACATACGATAATCCCATAATCCAAAACGAATAATCATCATATCGACCATTAATTGATTTAATTCACCTTTAACACTATAATTCGCCGCTGTGAATTTTAAATTATCATATAGGCTGCCATACCAAGTTGGTGTACGTTGTGGAATATAAATCAATTGGGTTCTAAGATTATAACGTGCTGTATCTTCTATGGCATAATCGATCGTTCCTGCATCAAAAGATAATTCTTGTGCGAGAATGCGGAGTAAGGTTGTTTTTCCATTTCCGTTCTCCCCTACTAGTCCAATTACTTCTCCTGGATTAATTTTTAAAGAAACATCTTTCAAGGCAAATTTTCCAACGCCATACGAACGAGATACATTTTTCGCATCCAATAAGACAGATGGTTTATAACTGGAATTATCACCAGACATTTGCAATAAATAATCCAGAATCAATTCATAGAAGTGCGTCTCATCGATTTTTCTGGCTTCTTTTTGTTTCATCAAATCGATGCATTTCTCATACCAATCAGGGTTTTCGGTATCGAGAATACAATCTACAAAAGCACGAAAACCAAACTGATAATTTCCATGTTGAATCGCACTAGAAGCAGTTTTGAGTCGGGAGTGAATCATATAGATAGTTGTTTGTTTAGAGTAATATTGATAGCTAAAATTAATCTATTTTATTTAAAACACGTTTTTGTTGAAATAAATTTAAAAGGAATGAGATAGCAAGAGGATTACCATATTTAGATTCACATTGAAAAAATCACCGCTATTCAGGCTGTTCATTTAGAAGAATTGTTGATTTTATTTTCACAAAAAAGAAAACCATGACAATTCCTTTCATTTAAATGTCTATTTTTAACCTATTCGTAAACAGTATGAACTTTAATCAATTAAAATATATTGTCGCAGTCGATAAACACCGGAATTTTGCCCGTGCTGCCGACGAATGTGAAATTGCACAGTCTACGTTGAGTAAAGAAATCCAGCGATTGGAAAAAGAATTTAAAATTATGATTTTTGATCGGTCGCGTCACCCTGTTGCTCCTACCATGAAAGGAGTGGATTTAATACAGCAAGCAAAAAATATCATAGAGGAAGAGAAACTATTCATTGAAATAGCACAAAAGATGAATAATCTCCCACAAGGAAGTTTTAGGCTTGGAATATTACCTGTTCTAGCCCCTTACATTCTTCCGTTGTTTGTTCATTCCTTAAAAAGGAAATATCCTGATTTGAATGTACATATCACTGAACTTACTGCAAAGGAGATCATGTATGCATTTGAAAATGATGAACTCGATGCTTCCATTGCTATTGCGCCTTTTATCAAAGAAGGATTTTATGAAGAAACTCTTTTTAAGGAAAGCTTTGTTCTTTACGTTGGAAACAATCATCCTTTTCTCAACCAAAAAGAAATAAATTGGTTGGATATTCAAAAAGATGAGCTTCTCTTACATGAGGAATTCAGATATGCACTATTTCCAGACGACAAAAAAGAAATAGAGATTAGTAGAAATATCCATACGAGCGATTATCAAAGTGGCTCATTAGAAACAATGCGTAAAATTATCGATCGGAACGGAGGGATTACACTTCTACCTAAACTAGCATGCTTATATATGGGGGAAAGAAGATTAGAGATGGTACGCCCCATTATCAATCCGACCTTGAGTAGAACGATTACTTTAGTCACACCAAGAGGTTTTGAGAAAAATAGAATTACAAAAGTGATTCGACAAGAACTACTCGCTAGTCTTCCAGGAAAATAAATATCATATTCTACGCTATTAAAACGATGTGTTTCGTAGCATCTATTTCCAAACAAATAACCTCTAATCGCTTTTGGCCATACTTCATATCGCCTTTGCCCCATTGACTTCAGTACACTTCAAGTATAACTTTGTACTACACAAAAAAGAAGTAGTAATCTTAAAAAAAGAAGTTATGACAGAAGTTCAAAAATTAGCAAAATTCGTTCAATCACGTTCCTATGGAGAACTATCCGAAGCAGCCGTCAAAGAATTAAAAATACGATTGTTAGATTCACTCGGTTGTGCCATCGGCGCTTTAAATGGCGAACCTATCCAAATGATTAAAGAACAAATCAATGAATTTGGTAGTAATCCATTGGTCAGCATGATTGGTGGAGGAAAAACAGCCCCTGACCGTGCTGCACTCTATAACTCCGCACTCATTCGCTATCTAGATTACAATGACAGTTACCTTGCCAAAAAAGAAACGTGTCATCCTTCAGATAATATCGGAAGTTTGTTAGTCGCTTCACAATATGCTGATAAAAGTGGAAAAGATTTTCTCACTGCTTTGGCAATTGCTTATCAAGTGCAATGTCGCTTGAGCGATGTCGCACCCGTCCGTGACAAAGGTTACGACCACACCGTTCAGGGTGCTTATGGAGTTGCTGCTGGTGCTGCTTATGCATTGGGTTTGGATGAGCGTAAAACCGCCAATGCGATTGCAATTGCAGGAACCGCGTACAACGCACTACGAGTAACACGTACTGGAAATCTTTCTCACTGGAAAGGATTGGCTTTTCCTTCTACCGGATGGACTTCTACACACTCTGCCTTTCTAGCCATGAGAGGTATCACTGGTCCAGAAGAAGTTTTTGAAGGAAACAAAGGATTTAAAGAAACGATTGCTGGCGATTTTGACATTGATTGGTCAAAAGAGAATCTTGAGAAAGTGACTCAAACCATCATCAAAAAATTCAATGCAGAAATTCATTCACAGGCGACACTCGAAGGAATTCAAGATTTAGTAGCGAAATACCATTTTGATGTAAACGATATTGCACACATTGAACTAAATACCTTTGACGTTGCTTACAATATTATTGGTGGAGGTGAAGAAGGTGGAAAGAAAAACATTCGTACCAAAGAAGAAGCTGATCATAGTTTACCTTATATGATGTCTGTATTACTGTTGGATGGCAATGTTCTACCAGCGCAATATCTCCACGAACGTATCCAAAAAGAAGATGTCCAGCAATTACTCCAAAAAGTGCAGGTGAATGAGAAAAAGGAATATTCCGATCGCTTTCCAAATGAAATGGCGTGCGACATCACCATTACATTAAAAAATGGAGAGAAACTTCGGGTCGATAAAAAAGATTACGAAGGTTTTTATACGCAAAGAGCTTCTTGGGAAACCATCATTAATAAGTTCCATTTGCTTGCTCTTCCTTATGCGGATGAAACTGTTCGAGAAGAAATCATCGAAATAGTACAACATCTTGAAGAATATAGAATCAGCGATTTGATGCTGGTTTTAGAAAATTTAAAAAAATGAAAATTCATAAATTGTTTAATCTTTAAATTATAAAATCATGTTAGATACGAAAGAATTCATCACAAATCCCATTGCATTTGATTGGCTTCAGCGCAATGATCGTCCTGCTAAACCACGTAAAGTAGGAATGACAGAAATCCGTGCAGCTTATTATTCCAACTTCGGAATGAACTATTTCAAAGACATACTCGAAATGAGTGGTAATTATGTCGACAGTATTAAGTTCGCTGGAGGTTCCTTTACCTTTATGAATCCCAAAAAGATCAAGGAAATGAATGACTTGGCGCACCAATATGGCGTCATGGTTTCTACCGGAGGTTTCATGGAATATGTCTTGACTAAAGGAAAAGAAGCAGTAAAGCATTACATTAATGAATGTAAAGAACTAGGCTTCGACATCATCGAAATTTCAACTGGATTTATTTCTATTCCTACTTCCGATTGGCAGCGGGTGATAGAAGAAGTACAGCGAGCAGGCTTAAAAGCAAAACCAGAAATCGGTATCCAATTTGGTGCTGGAGGTGACTCCACTACTTCCGAATTACAACAAGAAGGAACACAAGACGTCGATTATGCTATCCGACAAGCGAAACAATTCCTCGATGCTGGTGCCTACATTATCATGATGGAATCCGAAGGCGTAACTGAAAATGCGAATCCTTGGAGAGTAGATGTTCCTGCGAAATTCATCAACGGAATTGGGCTAGAAAATGTCATGTTTGAAGCAGCCGATCCACAGGTATTCAAATGGTACATTAAAAACTACGGTCCCGAAGTGAATGTATTTGTGGACCACAGTCAGTTGGTTCAGTTAGAGTGCACCCGACAAGGTATTTGGGGAACCAATGATGTTTGGGGAAGAATTGTCACTTACAAATAAAAATTGTAAATTGTGTTCACATTAAAATATCATTATTATGAGCGATAATCATACATTCCCACCTTCAACTGGGGAATCCAACAAAAAGAAAGCGGCACTTGCTCCAGATAATGTAGCTGCTTGGAGAACTTTCAGTAACACCGTTTTTAAAGCAGGAGCTTTAGATGAAAAAACGAAGCAATTAATTGCGGTAGCAGTAGCACATGTCACCCAATGTCCGTATTGTATTCGTGCACATACAACTGGTGCTATGAAAAAAGGAGCATCGAAAGAAGAAATCATGGAAGCAATATGGGTTGCAGCGGAAATGCGGGCTGGAGCAGCTTATGCACACGCCACCATTGCTATGGATGAAATGGATCAGTTCTCAAAATAAACTTTAGTCCGTTGAACTAAAAAGCCGATGTAGTTACCCATTACATCGGCTTTTTAGCTATTAGTCATAAATTCATTCTTAAGTAAATCAATAAGACATATACAATTTGACTTTATTACTCGCATAGCGTCCAAAATTTTGAAAAAAAACACTACTTTTAACCTTTCAATTAAATTCAAAATATTTTACGCCAATGACAGAGTTTTTCAACCAGCTTATTGAAGGGTTTCAACTGCCATTACAAGATAATATTTTAATGTTCTCATTAATTTTATTGATTATCTTATTGTCGCCGATTGTTTTAAAAAAACTAAACATTCCAGGTATTATTGGCCTTATCATAGCCGGTGTAGTTGTAGGACCACATGGACTACACGTTATTGAAAAAAACTCAGCCGTTGACTTATTCTCATTAATTGGATTACTCTATATTATGTTTATTGCTGGTTTAGAATTAGACATGAATGAATTCAAGGCGAATCGAAATAAAAGCGTTTTATTTGGTTTTTTCACGTTTGCCATACCATTAGCAATTGGATTCCCAGTCGTTTATTATTTCTTAGGATATGATTTTAACACCAGTTTCTTAACCGCTAGTATGTTTGCTACACACACCTTGGTAGCATATCCGATTGTGAGTAAATTAGGAGTATCTAAAAATCAAGCTGTTGCCGTAACTGTTGGTGGAACAATATTAACCGACACCGCTGTTTTGATTATTTTAGCAGTTATTATTGGAAAGGCGCAAGGAAGTTTAGACATGGCTTTCTGGATACAACTTATTATCTCTTTAGCGATTTTCACTACAATAATGTTTGCCATCATCCCAAGAATAGCAAAATGGTTTTTCCGTAAACTGGAAAGTGAAAAACATTCGCATTATATCTTCGTTTTATCGGTTGTTTTCTTTGCGGCATTCCTCGCCGAAGCAGCTGGAGTGGAAGCAATTATTGGAGCGTTCGTTGCTGGTTTAGCATTAAATAAATTAATACCACATTCTTCTGCTTTAATGAATCGTATTGAGTTCATGGGAAATTCACTGTTTATTCCATTCTTCTTAATCAGCGTAGGTATGTTGGTAGACGTGAGAGTCATTATGAGTGGTTGGAATGCATGGATTATCGCTGGAACACTTACAGTTGTGGCTATTTTTGGCAAATGGTTAGCCGCACTATTTACACAACTCGTTTTTAAATACACGGGTACACAACGACAATTAATTTTTGGATTAAGCAGTGCACACGCAGCAGCAACATTGGCCATTATTTTAGTTGGATATAACGTAATTATAGGACAAGATGGGGACGGAGAACCAATTCGATTATTAGATGAAAATATTCTAAATGGAACAATTATCCTCATATTAATTACCTGTATTATCGCCTCTTTTGCTACTGAAAAAGCTAGTAAGGAACTTCTAAAACAAGCTGAAAATGGCTCAGAAGGAATTAATAAAAGTTCATGGGCAGCGGCTGAGCAGATATTATTACCAATTGAAAACGTCTCCAAAATTCAACGAATTCTGGAATTTGCCATTTTGATTAAAAATAAAAAATCAGTTAATCCTATTTCTGTTTTAACAGTAGTCTCAAATGATGGTGAGGCAGAAGCTAATATTGTACGAGCTAAAATGAAACTAGAGGATTTTGTGAAAGAAGCTTCGGCGTCAGAAACAAAAACGAAAATATTAACGACCATTGACCATAACGTAGCGAGTGGAATTTCACGTGTTTCTAGAGAAATTGTGGCTGACATGATTATTATGGGATGGCCGCATCAATCTGGGTTTTTTGATAAAATTACGGGGGATAAAATGGTGAATATTTTAAGTCACACATTTAAGACCACCTTTATGTGTCATTTTAATGTATCATTATCTTCTCAAAAAAGAATTGTTATTGTTGTCCCTCCGTTTGCCGAATTAGAAAAGGGATTTCCTTTATGGATAGAAAAAATAGCTTTACTTGCACAGGAATTAAGCATCCCAATAATGATGTACTGTAACGAGCAGACCGAAAGTATCATTCAAAAAGTATTTAGGGAAATGAAATATCCTGCTTCCCTCTCCATTGTATTATTTAACGAATGGGAAGATATTTTAATTTTGTCAAGAGATATTCACAAAGACGATTTATTTGTACTTGTCTCAGCTCGAAAAGGGGCTACTTCACACATGAATATTTTGGATGCCTTACCGAATAAAATGGAGAAATATTTCACCCACAATAACTACATGGTCATCTATTCCAGACACGTGGATGAACTTACGGATGAAGGCTACAACGACATTTCTTCAGAACCTATCACAAAAAGTATTGAGGTAGTACAGAAAATTGGTAAAGAGTTAGGCTCTATATTTAAGAAGAGGGATAGCGAATAATCCTTTACTTATAGCTGAATAAAACAGAGAAATCTATTTTTTCAAATAGGTCAATCGAGAGATGCCTGAGGGTGCTAAGTATACATTTGCAATCTCTATCAAATCTTGACTCGTAATATCATCGATCGCCTTATACATCGTCGAGATACTATCTATCTGGTCAAAATGCAAGGCGCTTTTACCTAGTCCAATCATCAATTCTACGTGATTTTCGATGGAAAGAACATATTGTCCTTTAAATTGCTCTTTCGCTTTATGTAACTGTAATGTAGTAAATAAGTTTTCGCGTAATTTAACGAGTTCTTTATCTACCAATCGCATCGTTTTTTCAATGAAATGCTCTTCACATCCAAAATAAATATTCCAATACCCAATTTCTTTAAAAGGGTTATAACTAGCATCAATAGAATAGGTGTAACCATATTTCTCTCGAATCGCTAACAGAAGTCGTGAATTGAGAGCAGGTCCACCGAGGACATTTAACAACAATGTCAACGCGCGCCTATCTTTTTCATTTTCAAAACCAGGTGCCAAACTACCTAAAACAACATGTGCTTGGTAATTCGAATCTTTCTTGTTTATTTCAAATGGTTGATAGGATTCAAATGGCTTAGGCAATAAAATAGTATCATGTTTTGGAATCCCAGCGAAATACTTTTCTAAGAGTTTCATCACTTTTTTCTCTTCGAAATTTCCTACCACTGCGATGGACATATTCTCTGCGAAAAAAAAACGTTGGAGATAATTCCATAACGACGCTCTTGAAAACGAATTGACGGATTTTTTAGTTCCTAAAATATTTTCTCCAAGAGGATGATTTTTAAACATTCTGCTTTCAAACTCATCAAAAATACGTTCACCCGGAGAATCCAAATAGGAATTAATTTCGTCGATAACAATGTCTTTTTCCTTGATAATTTCTTTCTCTGGAAAGTTAGAATTGATAACGATATCCGCTAATAAATCTACCGCACGTTCAAAATATTTCTTGGTAAAGGACGCATACACACAGATTTCTTCTTTTGTGGTAAAAGCATTTAATTCACCTCCGACAGAATCAATACGTGACAACACATGAAACGCTTTACGCTTAGTCGTTCCTTTGAAAAAACAATGTTCTAAAAAATGTGCTAAACCGACCTCGTCTTTATTTTCATAGCGCGAACCACCCAAAACAGTAATGCCCAAATGAGCAGCTTCAGAATCTACTGGTAAAAAAACGACTTTTATACCATTCGACAATTGTTTAACTGGAAGGGGATTTTCAAGCATTTTCATGGATTAATACGGTAAATTTTCCATTTATCGTTTTCCATTTCATAGATGATTCTGTCATGTAAGCGCGAGGAGCGACCTTGCCAAAATTCAATCCGGCGTGCCATCACAATGTAACCGCCCCAATGTGGTGGGCGCGGCACTTTTTTAGGATACTTTATATTGAATTCACGGATTCTATCTTCTAATTTCATTCGCGATTCTAGCGGTTCACTTTGTTGAGAAGCCCAAGCACCCAATTGACTACTTCGTGGACGACTGTTGAAATATTCATCGCTTTCTTTCTCTGAAACTTTGATAGCACTTCCTTCAATTCTCACTTGACGCTCCATATTATCCCAAAAGAAGAGACAAGAAACGTGTGGATTACTATCAATATCGTGTCCTTTGTGTGAATGATAATTGGTAAAAAAGATAAATCCTTCATCGGAAAGTTCCTTTAAATAAACAATTCTAGATGACGGTCTTCCTTCAGCATCAACGGTTGAAACAGCCATCGCATTTGCTGCTTTTTGAAATTCAAACGCTTCTTTGTACCATTTTTTAAAAAAAACTTTTGGATCTGCCGGAACATGATCGCTCAACTCACCTTTATCGAAATTATGGTGGTCATTTTTCAGTTTTTTTAAAAAATCATCCATTTCACTCTTCATCAGAATATTCATCTTCAATGGACGCTTCTTCTTCATCCAATTCATCTTCTTCGTCAGAACCTGATGCCGAATAAACGTTAGAAGAAGACTTTGTCTCCACTTCTTTTTTCGCTTCAAACTCTTCCGCAGACATACGTGAAATTTCTCTATCCATTTCCTCTGTAAAAGGGAAAATATCAATAATTGGAGAAGTCGAAATCGTTGGAATTTCAAAATCTACCATTAAAGTAGAAAGACTTTCTTGAATACGGTCGTATGCTTCTTTTACAGAACTTGCTGAAACAAGGAAGTTTTGTGATACTTTTTTATTTTTATCGCCATCTTCCGACGCACTTTCGTAAACTACTTTACACTTATACCAAACGTCAGAATCGTCGTATTGGAAAATATCGTGAAAATCTGCACGGGCAATATTCATCACTGAAAATTCACCTTTGATAGCCGATCCTAACTCTTCGTAAATACGTGCTTCCGCATCAGTGAACGTCATTGCTGCTAATAAATAAGGCTCTGAAACACGCTTGAATGAACCGTTTTCAAGTTGTTTTGTATATTTTACTTTTACTATAAACCAAGAATTCATAATTGCTTTTAAAAATGAAGTTCAAAGTTACTGAAAAAAAGTAGAGGAATGAATCAATAAAAGACTATTTATCTAATGAATATTTATCACTGTATTTTTAATACTACTGAAACAATCAATTAACTCAAAAAATAATATTTTCTCTTTAAGACACCACGTAAAATTGGGGCTCTATATGAATAATAGTGGGTAAGTATAAATTCCCCATTTTTGCAGTATGGA
>JBEBRN010000042.1:0-26187 GCA_040394775.1 Taishania pollutisoli | reverse complement strand
TATGGATAATCGTTTCGGTAAGGAATATAAACTATGTCATAAGAAAGTAATTGACGAAATCTTTGCAGGACGTAAATCTGTTAAGAAATTTCCTTTTCTAATGCACTATCAAATTTCAGACATACCATTAGAAAAACCTTTTCAAGTGGTAATATCAGCTCCAAAGCGAATTTTCAGAAGTGCCGTGAAACGAAACCGAATAAAACGCGTTATGCGAGAGGTATTTCGGCATGAAAAACATATATTAGAGGAATTTTTATTAGCTGAAGGGAAATATTTAACGTTATTTTTGGTTTATACTTCTACAGAAGAATTTAAACAGGAAATTTTAAAAGATAAATTTAGAAAATTGATTCATAGCTTAATCGAAGATATAAAATGAGCATTAATTTAAAGAAAGGATTTTTAATCGGCTTAGCATTTTGCCAGCTGACATTTTTAAATGCGCAATCAAGCGGTTTTGAAGTTATTAAAGGTATTGATTTAATGGAAAACGTATTAATGCGTTTAGATCAATACTATGTAGACGAACCTAGATATGGTGACTTATCAAAAGTGGCTATTGATGCGATGTTAAAAGAATTAGACCCGTACACGGTGTATTATCACGAATCCAATATGGAAGATTATTTGTTGATGACAACGGGTCAATACGGTGGAATTGGTTCTATAATTCGAAAAATGGATGATTACACCTATATTATAGAACCATATGAAGGAAAACCTGCATTTAATGCTGGATTAAGAGCTGGTGATAAGATTGTAGAAATTGATGGTCACGTAATGAAGGGAGAAAAAAGCGATGATGTATCCTCTAAATTAAAGGGTCCAAAAGGCTCAGTAATTGAAGTAAAAGTAGAGCGTAATGGTGAAATGAAAACATTTAAGTTCACACGTGATGAAATTGAAATTCCAGTCGTTCCTTATTATGGAATGATTGATGAATCCATCGGTTATATCAGTCTCAATACGTTTATGAAGCAAACTGTAACAGATGTAGTAGCAAAAGCAATCGTTGATTTAAAAGGTCAAGGAATGAAGCAATTGATTATGGATTTACGAGGTAATGGTGGCGGATTCTTAAATCAAGCGGTTTCATTGGTCAATTTATTTGTAGATAAAGGAACATTAGTAGTGAGTACTAAGGGGCGATTAGAAAGTGAAGTTTTCAGTTATGTTACACAGAATGAACCCTTAGACAAAGACTTGCCAGTTGCCATACTTATTGACGGCAACTCGGCTTCTGCAAGTGAGATTTTCGCAGGGACTATGCAAGACTTAGACAGAGCGGTTGTGATTGGGGAAACATCTTTCGGAAAAGGATTAGTGCAACGGACATATGACTTAGCGTATGGTGCAAAAATGAAATTGACCGTTGCTAAATATTATACCAATTCTGGTAGATGCGTTCAAAAACTAGAGTACTATGATAAAGATTTTGGAAAGAAGGCAAGTGCAATTCCTGATTCATTATTAAAGACTTTTCATACTAAAAATGGGCGAACAGTCATTGATGGACGTGGAATTGAGCCTGATATTAAAGTAGAATTGAATGAATTTTCAAACCTAACACTCATGGTAATGGCAAGGAACTTAGTGTTTAATTATGCCAATCAATACTTTTATACACACGATAAAATTGCAGCACCTGACAAATTCCATTTAACAGATGAAGAGTATAATGAATTTAAGAAAGCAGTTATTGCAGATACATTTGAGTACAAGACAGAATCAGAAGATCTTATTTTAGAATTGAAAAAAACAGCAGAAAAAGAAGGTTATTTTGAAGATGTAAAAGAATTATACACTCAACTCCTACCACTTTTAACCCCATCGAAAGACCGCGATTTGGATAAGTTCAGAAGTGAAATATCTAAGTTGTTGGAGGATGAAATCGTTTCTAGATATTATTACCAAAAAGGAAGAACAATCTATAACTTAAAAGAGAATGACTATATCTTAAAGGCAAAGGAAATCTTAAAAGATAAAGTAAAATACGATAAGATTTTAGGTAAGAAGATATAACCAAGTAGCTTTATTGACTTGTGTTTTTCTTACTCATTCAGATAAATTCGATGTACTCGCTTTGAAATAGAAGTGAGTACTTCATAAGGAATCGTATCCATTCGTTTAGAGAAATTCTCAAGTGTTATGTTATGACCTATGATTTCCACGCTATCACCTTCCTCGCATGCGACATCTGTAACATCCACCATGCACATATCCATACAAATTGATCCTACAATTGGACATTCGATTCCATTGATAAAAACAGTTCCTCCAACTTTGCCATAAGAACGCCTTAATCCATCAGCATATCCAACTGGAATCGTTGCTATCCTAGAGTTTCTATTCGTTGTAAATCGTCCATTATAACTAATACGCTCACCTTTTGGCAACATTCTGATTTGTGAAATAATCGTTTTCCAAAATATAACAGGCTGTAAATATTTACGCATTTCATCATTCGAAACATACCCATAAATACCTATTCCCATTCTAACCATTTCGTGTTGTTGAGCTGGAAATTGAAGAATTCCTTCCGTGTTGAGAATGTGAGCAATAAAATCATTTGGTAATTGTTCTCGGAGAGAAGTAATCACTCGTTCAAAAATCGAAAATTGATGGTTGGAGTAAGTAACATCTTCTAAATTATCTGCATCTGCTAGGTGAGAGTAAACACTTTTAACAGTCACTTCTGGTTGTGCTTTTATTATTTCAACTACTTGATCTATCTCATTTGGATTAAATCCTAAACGATGCATTCCACTATCAATTTTTAAATGAATAGGATAATTTTCCTTACCCAAATTGATCAATGTTTTGATAAATTCCTCCAAAGATTTTTGTGAAAAAATAGCAGGTTCCAGATTATGCTCAATGATACTCTCATAGGAATATGGCTCAGCATTCATGACTAAAATAGGCGTTTGAATACCTAACTTTCGTAAAACAACACCTTCATCTCCATAAGCAACACCTAAATAGTCTACATTATTTCGTTCTAAGAAAGCCGCAATTTTCTCTGCTCCCGCTCCATAAGCAAAAGCTTTTACCATTACTAATACTTTAGTGGTTGGCTTCACCTTAGAACGAAAGAAATTAAAATTATTGCGTAGTGCATCCATATCAATCTCTACCACCGTTTCGTGCTTTTGGAGTTTAAATTTTTGCGCTAATTTCTGGCCAGCACTATTACGATATCCTTTAATTAATACGGTGCAATCAGTATATTTCCCAAAATCAAAATTATCCACAGAGGACACAAAAGATAAATCATCTATTGGGTAGCTTTTGACAAGTTTTTCTATTGTTTCTTTATATAGTGGTTGAATCTCTTGAGCAACAATAATTACCACTGTTTTCGTTCTAAAATTGCTTGCAACTAAAAAGTCAAGTGATTGTCTTAACGCTTCAATATCTAAATTATAAGCATCGTTAATAATGGTCGTTTGATTAATTCCCTCAAAAACCTCCATTCTCATAGCGAGTTGTGGCAACTTATTGAGTTGGTTAATAGAAACTTCTTTCTTTGTTAAGTATGTAACGACGGTTATTGTCAACTTAATAGTATCACTATATGTTGCTGCCCATTGTTGCAATTTATTTTTATCAATAGAAACAGAAGGATAATTATAATTAGTGGTAGGAGAAGATTGATAAATTCGCGTGCTTTCACCTAAAAAGACTAAGGATGCATTTTTGAATAATTTTATCTTTTCAGAATAAATTTCTGTTGGTTCACTAAAATTCTCTCGATGTGCCGTCCCAATATTTGTCAAAATCCCAATCGTTGGTTGAATGATTTCTGCCAATCTTTCCATTTCGCCAGGTTGAGATATACCAGCTTCAATTATTGCTAGATTATACTGATGCGACATTTCCAAAAGCGAAAGCGCTACACCTAATTGTGAATTATAACTTTTAGGACTTCTAATAATTTTGAAATCTTCTTGTAGAAGTTGGTACAACCATTCTTTGACTGTCGTTTTTCCAGTACTTCCCGTAATTCCGATAACTGGATAGTTAAAACGGGAACGGTGATATTTTGCTAATTCTTGTAATGCGTATAATGCGTCGTCCACTATTAACACTTCGCAGCCAGCAGGAATACTTCCGTTAAATGAAGCAGAGATTACAAAATTTCGTATTCCTTTTTCGTAGGCAGCTGGAATAAAATCATGCCCGTCTCTACGATCACTCTTTAAACAGAAAAAAAGTCCATTTGCTGGATTAAATATTTTTCTAGTATCAAAAAAGACAGTGGTAATCACCTCCTTATTCTCTACAGTGTTTTGTGTATGAATTTGATTTGCAATCGTAGATAAAGAATAGTCGAGTTTCATGTCGAAGGCTGATTAATTTGCTAAGTTAAGGAGTTTTTGGAGATATTGAACTCATCCCTTTTCCTCCATATTATGACACGAACGGCAAAGTGGCTTGTATTTTTCAGCAGCACCGACCATTATTTGCCCTGTACCTCCAACCGTTCTATGTGACACATATGCTAGATTTCCACAGTTCATACAAATCGCATGTACTTTTCGGACATGCTCAGCAGTAGCTAAAAGCTGCGGCATAGCTCCAAAAGGATTCCCTTGAAAGTCCATATCTAATCCTGCACAGATTACTCGAAAGCCATCATTTGCAAGTTTCCGTGTTACTTCAATAATATTCATATCAAAAAACTGTGCCTCATCAAAAGCAATAACACGTTCGTCTTTTATATAGTCAAAAACATCACTCGCCTTTTCTATAAGAATACCATCCATAGAGGAACCTTTATGACTTTTAACAGCTGTCCCTACGTAACGATCGTCTGTTTTAGGTTTAAAAAGTAAAAATTTTTGATGGGCAAATTCCACCCTTTTTAAACGGCGAATAAGTTCTTCTGTTTTACCAGAAAACATTGATCCACAGACTACTTCAATCCATCCATGGTTTCTCGGTTCTGTAGGGAATTGTTCTAAATACATTGCATTATTAGGTTTTCAACAATTTATTCGTGGGAAAAATTAAATTATTTCTCCCATCTTTTAAAATTACAAACTAACTTCGTTACGAATATAATTTATCATCATTAATATTCGTTTTAAAAGTTGGTAAGTTACTGTTTTTGTTAATAAATTGAAGATATGACAGCGTTTAAATCTAAAGAAGAGTTACTAAGTACAATAAATAAAAGTTTTGAAGCAATCAATCAAGGGAAGGTTGATATTGCAACAATGGATGAATTGGTGAATTGTACCCGTCAATTATATGAAAGAACTTTAATTATACGTCACAAGGCGCTGGAGTTGTTTGTAGCTGAGAAGCCTGTTTCATTTGAAAAAGACCTTACTTCTGACACCTCATCAATAGATGAAAAGGAAATTACTCCACAAATTGAAGCGACAAAAGAAGAAGAGACTTCTTCAATTATCGCTGAAGAAGAAATGACTGCGCACGAAGAAACAATAGAAACGAAACATTCCGAGCCGACATTTTCGGTTAAAGATAAAGAAGAAGATTTTGCATTCGACTTATTTGGTTCAGAAGAGCTTGTCGACTCATCAAAAACAGAAATTCACGAAGAGTTCATTCCTGAGGTTGAAATTGAAAATGAAGAAGAGACCGATGTAGAACTCCCTAAAAAAATTGGAGATATTATGCGAGAGAATTCATCTGATCTCTCTGTAGACCGAATTTTAGAGGAAGAAGTACAAATATTAGAAGAAAAGGAAAAAGAAGAAGAAAGGGAAGAAAATAAAATTGAAAATTCCATCCCAACATCTACAAATGCACCTTCTTTTTTTACACGTTATAATGCTATTGCAGATAACCCATCTGCTCAAATGATTGCTCCTAAGATTGAAAGCTTGACAACGGCGTTTGGACTAGGTGAAAAATTAATGTACATTCGAGAGTTATTCAATGGTTCTAGTGATTCATTTGACCATACGGTAAAATCAGTTGAAAATGTAAATTCATTTGAAGAGGCTAAAAATATATTGAATGATATAGCACATTCCAATAACTGGAATTTAGAAGAACAAGCAACTTTAGATTTTGTAAATAAAGTAGAGAGAAGATTCTTTTAAGAATCACTTTTCAAAACATTTACCCGTTTTATATTTTAAAATAAGAAAGTGACGAAACAAGAACTTATCAATCAGATAAAAAAGAAGCAATCCTTCTTATGTGTTGGATTAGATACGGATTTATCAAAAATCCCAGCTCATTTACTATCATTTGAAGATCCAATTTTCGAGTTCAATAAGGCTATTATCGATGCGACTAAAGATCTTGCGGTTGCTTACAAACCGAATATTGCTTTCTATGAGCGCTATGGCGTGAAAGGCTGGCAATCGTTAGAAAAAACCTTGAATTATATTCCCAAAGAATGTTTTACTATCGCAGACGCCAAGCGTGGAGACATTGGAAACACCTCACTTTATTATGCGGAGACATTCTTTAAGACTTTTCCATTTGATTCTGTAACTGTGGCACCTTACATGGGAAGTGATAGTGTAAAGCCTTATTTTAAATTTGAAAATAAATGGGTGATACTATTAGCGTTAACATCCAATGAAGGAGCGAAAGATTTCCAATTTATTGAGAATAAAGAAGGAAAAATGCTTTTTCAACAAGTATTAGAAAAATCCTCTACTTGGGGAACTGACGAAAACACAATGTATGTCGTTGGAGCAACAAGAGCGGAAGGAATTGGAGAGGTACGTCAACTTGTTCCCAATCACTTCTTCTTAGTACCTGGTGTTGGAGCGCAAGGAGGGAGTTTAGAAGACGTTGTAAAGTTCGGCTTCAATAAAGAGTGTGGTCTATTAGTAAATAGCTCTCGTGGTATTATTTACGCCTCTAATGGAGAAGATTTCGCTACTGCGGCAAAAAGCGCAGCAACTAGTATTCAACAAGAAATGGCTAAACTCTTAAAAGAAAGGAAGTTTATCTAATCAATCATCATTTTATTATGACATAAAAAAAGAGGTTGTCTTTCGACAACCTCTTTTGGTTTTAGAGATTTATATTATTTAGATACTTCGAATTTCTTAGTAGCCAAACCTTGATTGGTTCTAATAAGAGCTGTATACAATCCGTTAGACAATTTAGTCACATCGACACTGTATTTCTTCGTATTAGTTGGTGTACCTATGTAAACCACTTTACCAACATTATCAACGATAGTTATAGACTCCATAGTAACGCTTCCAGCAACTTCAATCGTTACATCACTTGAAGTTGGATTTGGATAGAGTCTAAAGTTGCTTCCATCAGCTGAAACGTCTTTCACACCTACTGTACTACATGTAACCACTTTTGTAATTGTAGTATTTTGGTTACAATTATTTGAAATAATTACAGAAACATTGTATTGTCCATCTGCAGTAAAACTATGAGAAGGTGTTGCTGTATTAGCCCCAGGTGTTCCATCTCCAAAAGTCCACTGGTAGCCTGTTACGTTTTGTTCATTCGATAATGAAAGGCTAAATTGACAATTTCCATTATTTGTTGCAACAATACTATCTGCAGAAGGAGAAGGATATAAAGATACTTGAATAGTATCTGTAGCAAAACAACTACCATCCATAACTTTCACATAGTAAGTACCTGCAGTTGTTACTGTAAGCGTTTTATTTGTTGAAGCATCATTCCATAGATAAGTCAAACCAGGATTACCAGCGTCTAACGTTACGGAAGTTCCACTACAGAATTGCTTATCAGCACCTAAGTAAACAACAGGATTCACACATGGAGAAACGATACTTACTAAATAGTCCTCCGTTTCACCGTAACCTGCATTTACACAAGGGTCAATATACGATCCACCATTATACACTAATCTTACTCTCATTCTATAAGTTCCGAGCGCAAGACCTGTAGGAACAACGAAATTAGCGTTTACTACATTGTTTGTCATTCCTTGTCCGTTCGTATTAGCAATTGCTTCAGAATTTTCAAATGTTCCATTTTGGTTAAAATCAATCCAAATTCTCACATCATCATCTTCTGCTTCTAACTGACTATTCGCTACACTTACAGTATACGTATTTCCAGCTACTAAATCTGGAGCTGTAATAGTGGTGTAATCAGTATAGCTACCCGTTCCACAAGTTGAGCTATTGTTCAAATTAATAGACTCTCCATTTAACGTAACGTTTTCTATAACATCACCATCCGAACAACCATTCGTATAAGAAGGAGTACAATAGCACTCAGTAGCTGGTTTTAATGTTACTGAAAGAACATTTGAAGTGTCCGACAAACTATTGTTTCCACAAGTCATCACATATCTGTAATCGGTTGCAGCAAGAACACCACTTGGTACAGTATAATTGAATCCTGTCGCAGCTGGTATATTTGTCCATGTATTTGCTCCAGCAGGAGAGGATTGCCAAACACCACTAAGATTATTAGCCGGTGATGAAGCACCCGTTGTCGTTACTGTAAAAGCAGTTCCTGAACAAATTGTGATTGGGCTGCCAGTAGTTCCTGCAGAAGGTTGACCAGCACACTCATCGAAAGGTAAGACTACGAATGTGTAATCTTCAAATTCTCCACTTAGGTTCGTCATGCAAGGATCTGCAGGACCAGAATTTGGAGTGTAAGAAATACCTATACGCAATCTTGTTGCACCCAAAGTAGCCGTAGTTGGAACTGTAATGACACCTGATTCTGAACTTGTATAACTTGAAGTCGTATATACTATCTCAGACGCATCAAATTGTCCATCTTGATTCCAGTCAATCCAAATTTTTGTTCCAAAAGTATAAGAACCACTACCATAAGCACTTGAGAAATTGACAGTCTGTGTTTGAGCTTGAGAAATGGTATCCGTAGCAGTAAAATCACCGTAACCTGTCGTTGAATGACCAGAGCCTAAGTTGGTTACATTTTGAGCTCCTCCAGTTGTGGAGAAGTCATTTATATAATAACTAGCACTAGTCCCAGCTGGTGTACAATAGCATTGATTAGCTGGTTTCAATGTAACAGAGATTACTGCTGAAGTATCAGACAAACTACTATTTGCACATGTTAGTATATAACGGTAGAAAGCTGGAGAAGTAACACCTCCTACAACCGTATAACTACTATCTGTTGCTCCAACCATATCTGTCCAAGCAGTTGCTCCGTCTGGAGAGGATTGCCAAATACCGTTAAGGTTATTCGCTGGCGTAGTTGAACCTAAAGTTGTTATTGCAAAGTCGACACCTGAACAAATAGCCATTGGGCTAGTAATTGTTCCAGCTGTTGGCTGACCTGTACATTCTCCTAGAGGTAAAACATTAAAGGTATAATCTTCATACTCACCAAATATTCCTAAAGCACAAGCATTAGCTGGGCCTGTAGTAGGTGAAGAAGCGATTCCAATACGCATACGAGTAAATCCAAGTGCAGCTGAATTTGGTACAGTAAAACTAGCAGAAAGTGTTGCAGAATACGTAGAAGACTGGTATACTACCTCAGTAGCATCAAATTGTCCATCTTGATTCCAATCGACCCATATTTTAGTTCCAAATGTAGTTCCAGTATAAGCACCCGAGACATTTACCACATTTGTTCTCACTTGAGATACTGTATCAGTAGCTGTGAAGTCTCCATAACCTCCAGTCGAGTATCCAGAATTTAAATTCGAGATATTTACGATTCCTCCAGTGGTAGCGAAATTTTTCACATAATAACTCGCACTAGCTCCAGTAGGAGTACAATAACACTGATTTGCAGGTTTAATTGTAACAGTTATAACTGCTGACGTATCAGTTAAACTACTGTTGGTACATGTAAGCACGTAACGGTAAAATATTGGAGAAGTAACACCTCCTACAACCGTATAACTACTATCTGTAGCGCCTGTTACATCTGTCCATCCAGTTAATCCATCAGCAGAAGATTGCCAACTACCATTCAAGTTATTACCTGGTGTTGTAGATCCTAATGTTGATAATGTAAAGTCGATACCAGAACAAACATCCATTGGACTTGTAACTATTCCTGCTGTTGGTTGACCCGTACATTCAGGTAATGGTAAAACTACAAATGTGTAATCTTCATATTCTCCACTTAAGCTTGTTAAACAAGCGTTTGCTGGACCAGTACTAGGTGTGTAAGAAATACCGATTCGCATACGTGTTGACCCAAGAAGCGCACTATTAGGAACCGTAAAACTAGCGGTAGCGTTACTAGCATAAGAGGTAGATTGATACATTATTTCAGTAGCATCAAATTGTCCATCTTGATTCCAATCGACCCAAATTTTGGTTCCATATGTACTTGAACTACTATAAGAACTAGATAAATTAACCACATTCGTTCTCATTTGAGAAACAGTATCTGTTGCTGTAAAATCTCCGTAACCTCCTGTTGAATAGCCTGAAGCCGTGTTATTGATATTTAAAACTCCACCTGTTGTAGAAAAGTCTTTTATATAATAACTAGTGTTACTTCCTGATGGAATACAATAGCACTGATTGGCTGGCTTCAACGTTACAGAAAGAACGTTAGAAGTATCTGCTAAACTACTATTTGTACAGTTCAGAATAAATCTAAAATCAGTTGGAACTGTTACTCCTGCACTTAAATTATAACTAGAAGTAGTCGCGCCAGTAACATCTGTCCACGTATTAGCTCCAGCTGGTGAAGATTGCCAGATTCCGTCCAAATTAGCAGCCGGTAAGGATGCACCTGTTGAAGTTAACGTGAATGCTACTCCTGAACAAACATCCAATGGTGTTGTAATCGTTCCAGCGGTTGGCTGACCCGTACATCCATTAAATGGCAATACTTCAAATGTATAATCTTCATATTCTCCGTATATTCCTTGAACACATGCATTAGCTGGTCCACTACTTGGCGTAGACGCTATACCTATACGCATACGAGTAGTGCCAAGAGCTGCTGTAGCCGGGACAGTAAAACTTCCCGCAGATGTCGCAGAATAAGAGGTTGATTGATATACTATTTCTGTTGCATCAAATAAACCATCCTGATTCCAATCGACCCAAATTTTGGTTCCAAAAGTTGTACCTACGTTTGCTCCTGAAAAGTTTACAGGTTGCGTTCTTGCTTGAGATACTGTTTGAGTTGCAGTAAAATCTCCGTATCCTCCTGTTGAATAACCAGAACTCATGTTAGAAACATTTTGAACTCCACCAGTTGTAGCGAAATTGTCCACATAGTAACTTGAATTAGCTCCAGTAGGTGTACAATAACACTGATTAGCTGGCTTCAATGTTACAGAAAGAACGTTAGAAGTATCAGCTAAACTACTATTCGTACAATTCAAAATAAATCTAAAGTCAGTTGGAACTGTTACTCCAGCACTTAAATTATAACTAGAAGTGGTCGCGCCAGTAACATTTGTCCAAGTATTAGCTCCAGCTGGTGATGATTGCCAAATTCCGTTCAAATTAGCAGCCGGTAAGGATGCTCCTGTTGAAGTTAACGTGAACGCTACTCCTGCACAAACATCCAATGGCGTTGTAATCGTTCCAGCGGTTGGCTGACCTGTACATCCATTAAATGGTAATACTTCAAAAATATAATCTTCATATTCCCCACTCAAACCTGTAACACATGCGTTTGCTGGTCCTGTACTAGGTGTGTAAGAAATACCAATTCGCATACGTGTTGTTCCAAGAACAGCAGTAGCAGGAACTGTAATAACACTTGTTTCTGAACTAGCATAGCTAGAAGTCTGATAGGCTATTTCTGTAGCATCAAATTGTCCATCTTGATTCCAGTCTACCCAAATTTTTGTTCCAAATGTTCCGCCTGTATAAGAACTAGAGAAGGTGATAGGCTGTGTTCTTGCTTGAGAAACTGTGTCAGTTGCCGTAAAATCACCATAACCAGTTGTTGAATACCCTGAATTTAGATTAGAGATATTTTGAACTCCTCCTGTTGTAGAGAAATTATTAATAACGTAACTAGAACTATTTCCTGATGGTGTACAATAACACTGATTAGCTGGCTTGATCGTGTAAGAAATAACACTTGAAGTATCAGATAAGCTACTATTAGCGCAGGTAACAATATATCTATAATCCATATCAGTTGATACGCCTGCACCTATTGTATAAGTAGAAGCTGTTGCTCCTGTAATATCTGCCCATGTATTTGCTCCTCCTGGAGAAGATTGCCAAATACCTGTTATTCCATCATCTATTGTAGAACCAGTTGTTTTAATAGTCATTGCTGTATTTGCACAAATAGCATCACCAGCATTAACTATACCTGCATTTGGTTGTCCCACACAAGGATCTAGTTGAATTACTTTTATAATATAGTCTTCCGCCTCTCCATAGTCCTGACTTCCGCATGGTAAAACGGGAGAATCAATATAATCATTCCTAACACGTATTCTTGTTGTAACGGCAGGTGTAGATAAAGGGAAAGTTATCGACTGTGTAACTGGTGAAGCCATATAATTAGTACCTGTCGATAATATGTTTTCATTTGGTCCCGTAAAGCTACCATCTAAATTCCAATCCACCCAGACATTATAAGCATAGGTGCTACTAGGATGCGTTGCTTCAAATGTTATAGTTTGCCCAGGGTACACGATTAATGTATCTGTAGCTGTGTAATCTCCATATCCATTTGGAGAAAAAGTGCTAGTTCTATAAACATCTTGAAGTGCTCCAGTTGTTTTCACACTACTTATATAATAACTTGTACTATAAGTGTTTGAAGGAGTACAGTAACATTCACTAGCTGTTTTTAGAGTCACTGAAATTACAGCTGTTGTATCAGCATTGTTGTTATCGTGTGTACAGGTAAGTATAAAACGATAATCCGTATTTGCTAATGCTCCGCCTACAACGTTATATGTTGGGCTCAAAGCTCCTGAGATATCAGTCCATGTATTCGTTCCAGCTGGAGAAGACTGCCATTGTCCGATTAATCCATCTGCAGGCTCTGTACTATTTGATGTAGAAAGAGTAAAGTCTGTTCCGCCACATATACTAATTGGACTTGTTACAGTTCCTGCATCAGGAACACCAACACAATTTGTTAACTGAATAATATTAATCGTGTAATCTTCTGTTTCACCATAACTTTCACTAGTACATGGGTCAATAGAAGGGCCTCCATAATATACCATTCGAACTCTCATTCTATAATTACCTGCAAGAGTACTTGGTGGAACCGTAAAGCTTGCGGTAAATACATTGCTCAAAATACCATTTCCATTGGTATTCGCTATTTCTTCAGATGGCTCAAAAGATCCATTGCTGTTATAATCAATCCAGATTCTCACTTCTTCACTACTTGAGTAGAAGGATGTATTAGTTACATTTACAGAATAAGTTCCTCCCGGCGCCAAATCTGGTGCAGTGAGTGCTGTAAAATCACTATATCCACCACTACATACCGAACTATTATTGAGATTAATTGTTTCACCATTTAAGGTTACATTTTCAATTTCGTCACCATCAGAGCAACCAGTAGAATATGTTGGAGTACAATAACATTCATTTGCTGCCTTCATTGTCACAGAAAGAATACTTGAAGTATCGGACATAGAACTGTTGGCACAAGTAGCAATGTATCGATAATCCATTCCACTTATAATACCACCACCTACAGAATAACTACTACCAGTTGCGAGCGCCATGTCAGTCCATGTATTTGCACCAGTTGGAGAGGATTGCCAAATTCCGGAAATACCATCTTCCATAGTTACACCCGTAGTTTTTATCGTAAATGTCGTGTTTGCACAAATAGTAAATGAAGGATCAACTGTTCCTGCGGAAGGCTGTCCAGCACAAGGACTCAATGCAATAACCTTAATAATATAGTCCTCAGCTTCTCCGTAGTCGTGATTTCCACAAGCTGGAGCTGGCATACTTAAATAAGCATTCCTAATACGGACTCTTGTAATACCAAGAGGTGCTGTTGTAGGAATAGTTAACGTAGCAGAAACAGGAGAGCTAACACCTGAACCGTTTGTTGTTAACACTTTTTCATTCGTTCCTGTAAAACTTCCATCTTTGTCCCAATCCACCCACATATCATAGGAATATGTACTAGAGGGATGAGTCGCTTGAAAGGTGATAGTTTGTCCCGCATATACTATTAATGTATCAGTTGCCGAATAATCACCATACCCATTGGGAGAAAAACCGCTTGTCCTATTCAAATCTTGAAGAGCACCTGTCGTTTTCACACTAGATATATAATAACTTGAGCTATACGTATTCGAGGGAACACAATATGTCTGTGCATATAATGAATTCCCTAAAAAAAGTAATAAAAGAAAATAAAATGAATTTAATATTCTTTTCCTCGTTATTTTTTTTGAGATTAATCTCTCCTTGAGAAGATTCATCTCTTCAATGTAATTTTTTTTCATACAATTTTTTTTATAAAACACCTACTTTAGAAAGGGTTAGGCATACCTCAAATTGAGTTGAAACTGACTGTTTACAATGAATTCACAATAACGTTTAATTGTCATGACACTCAAATTTATGTAATTAAAATCAAACCACCAAAAAATAACATAGTTTTATTTCAACAAATCTCACACCTCTTTCACCTTAATAATTTTCACAGGGCATATTCGCTCAGCCAGTCTACACGCCTCTAAAATAGTATGATTAGGTGACTTTAATGTATGAAATCCTTTATTGTTTTGTGAATGAAGCAAAACCGTTTTTCCGTCTTTTTTACTCATCTGAAATTGTTCAGGCGCCACTTCCACACAATAATTGCATCCGATACATTTATCTCGTTGTAAGGTAATTATAATCATTCTGCATCTACTACTTTATACAATTTGTCGGAAAGACGAACTCTAAATGGAATTCTAACCGTACACTCATCTCCTTTTACCGCCTTTTCAACGGACGAATCATCGACAAAAAGTTCTTCCAATTCAAATTCTTGAGCACCAGTACTAGGTCCTGTTATCAAAAGTTTATCTCCCACTTTTATGTCAAATGCTTCAATTTTAAACTCACCAATTTCGGCTTTAGGAAAATAATGAACCGCTTTTCCAACGAATATTTTCTTTTTAGTAGCACTTGAACCTGATTTATCCGTCCATTCGCCTAATTTCTGTCCAAGATAATAACCTCCCCAAAAACCGCGATTATAAACTGTTGCTAGGGCTTCCATCCATTCTGATACTTTTTCTTTCGAATAGGTTCCATCATAAAAAGCATCAATCGCTTGGCGATAGGTTTTGGTTACCGTTGCTACATATTCTGGTGCCCTACCTCGCCCTTCAATTTTAAGAACTTTAATACCTGTTTCAATCACTTGATCTAAAAAATCAATGGTACATAAATCCTTAGGCGACATCATATACTCGTTATCTAATTCGATTTCAAAACCTGTTTCTTGATCTATTACCGTATATTTTTTTCGACAATTTTGTTTACAAGCACCTCTATTAGCAGATGAGTTATCTGAATGTAACGATAAATAACACTTTCCTGAAACCGCCATACACAAAGCTCCATGACCAAATATTTCGATTTCGACTAAATTTCCAGAAGGACCTTTAACTTGTTCTTTTTCTATTTGTTCAGTGATCCTTTTCACTTGACGAAGACTTAACTCTCTTGAGAGAACGATAGTATCTGCAAAAAGACTATAAAATTTAACCGTTTCAATATTTGTTACATTTAGCTGAGTCGATATATGCACCTCCATTCCTATTCCTCTAGCAGAAGAAATTACCGCTTGATCAGAAGCTATAACGGCAGTTACATTTGCTTTTTTAGCCTCATTCAAGAGATTTTTCACAACCGATAAATCATGGTCATAAATTATAGTATTGAGTGTTAAATAAGTGCGGACATTTTTCTTCTCACAACGATCAACAATTTCGTGCAAATCTCCAACCGAAAAATTAGCTGTAGATCTTGCCCTCATATTTAATTGATCGACACCTAAATAAACAGAATCTGCTCCATTATCGATTGCTGCTTGTAGTGAATCAAAATCCCCTGCGGGAGCCATTAACTCAATTTTATTAGTCAAATTCATTATTTATTCATTCATTAAAATATTGTGTAAATATATAATTTATTACCATTTTGTCTCTAATTATATTTTTCATATTAAACAAATAAAAAATCAGAAATCAATTGAATACAAAAACATCATATAGTTAAAGGCTCAAGAAAGGAGAGGTAATTTAACAGACTACTAATAAAAAACTTGTGAACAAAATAGGCGGATTTGAAAATATAATATATCTTTGCGCCCAAATTATCGAATTCTTAAAAAAAGGACACAAAAATGTCACAATTAAAAGGAAAAATATCACAAATTATCGGCCCTGTAGTGGACGTTATATTTGAAAAAGGCATTTCGCTTCCAAACATTTACGATGCATTGGAAGTAAGAAGAAAAGACGGCACACGTGTTGTTCTTGAAGTGCAATCTCATATCGGTGAGGGTTCAGTTAGAACAGTCTCTATGGACTCTTCAGACGGTTTCACGAGAGGCATGGAAGTTCTTTCAACAGGTCAAGCGATTCAGATGCCAATAGGCGACAGAGTCAAGGGACGATTATTTAACGTAGTTGGTGAAACCATTGACGGTATCAACGAAATGGATAACGTACACGGATTGCCCATTCACCGTGAAGCTCCAAAATTTGATCAATTATCAACTTCAACTGAAGTGTTATTTACAGGTATCAAAGTCATCGACTTAATTGAACCTTACGCTAAAGGAGGTAAAATTGGTTTATTTGGTGGTGCTGGTGTTGGTAAGACGGTCCTTATTCAAGAGTTGATTAACAACATTGCTAAAGGACACGGTGGTTTATCAGTGTTTGCAGGTGTTGGAGAGCGTACTCGTGAAGGAAATGACTTACTACGTGAGATGTTAGAATCTGGTATTATCAAATACGGTGATGAATTCATGCACTCTATGGAAAATGGAGGATGGGATTTAACTAAAGTAGATTTAAAAGAATTAGAAGAATCTAAAGCAACATTTGTTTTCGGACAGATGAATGAGCCTCCAGGAGCACGTGCTCGTGTTGCCTTATCAGGTTTAACATTAGCTGAATACTTCCGTGATGGTGAAGGAAATAGCGAACAAGGAAAAGACATTCTATTCTTCGTTGACAACATCTTCCGTTTCACACAAGCTGGTTCTGAGGTATCTGCTCTTTTAGGTCGTATGCCTTCAGCTGTAGGTTATCAACCAACATTGGCAACAGAAATGGGAACTATGCAAGAGCGTATTACATCAACCAAAAACGGATCTATTACTTCTGTTCAAGCGGTTTATGTACCTGCGGATGACTTGACTGACCCTGCTCCAGCAAATACATTTGCTCACTTAGATGCAACAACAGTATTATCTCGTAAAATTGCCGAATTAGGTATTTATCCTGCGGTGGATCCATTGGATTCAAGTTCTCGAATTATGAGTGCTAGTGTACTTGGTGATGCGCATTACGATTGTGCTGAAAGAGTAAAGACGACATTACAACGTTATAAAGAACTACAAGATATCATCGCCATTTTAGGTATGGATGAACTTTCAGATGAGGATAAATTAATTGTTCACAGAGCGCGTCGTGTACAACGTTTCTTATCTCAACCGTTCCACGTTGCAGAACAGTTTACAGGTATTCCTGGAGTTTTGGTAGACATATTAGATACTATCAAAGGATTCAACATGATTTTAGATGGTGAATTAGACCAGTATCCAGAAGCTGCTTTTAACTTAAAAGGTTCAATTGATGATGTTGTTGAAGCAGGAGAAAAAATGCTTGCGGAAACAAATTAATGTAAAAGAATTATGCTTATCGAAATTATAACACCTGAGTCAAAAATCATGTCTGGAGTAGCGGATGCCGTTCAATTTCCAGGATTAGATGGAATGTTTCAGGTTTTAAATAATCATGCTCCTATCATTTCTTCTTTAAAAGAAGGAGAAGTAAAAGTAAATTTAGAAGCTCCATTTGAAAGTGATGAAGATATTCATACATCTATAAGAATAGATGAAAAAGATGGAACTATCATCTATGTTAAGATAAACGGAGGAGTGGTAGAAATGAGTCATAATAAAGTTATTGTATTAGCAGAATAATGATGAAGCTGCTATAAAATCTTAAAGGGATTTGTAAAACAAGTCCCTTTTTTTAATTTTGTACGTTTTAAAAGTTAAAGCATACTATAAATTGAATTCCTGCGTTAATGCAGAAGTTTTTATGGATATAAAAAAGCAAATAGATAAAACGAAAGTACCTCAACACATCGCAATAATAATGGATGGGAACGGGAGATGGGCTCAAAAGCAAGATCAAGAACGCTTGTTTGGGCACTCTTTTGGCGTTGACGCTGTTAAGAATACAGTGAAGGCAGCCCGAGAAGCAGGTGTTCGTTATTTAACATTATATGCTTTTTCAACCGAAAATTGGCAACGCCCCAAAGCAGAAGTAGATGGTCTCATGGAATTAATGGTCAATACCATCATTCGAGAACTTCCTGAACTGATGGAGCAAGAAATAAGAATTCATGGGATTGGTAATTTAGAAGCTTTGCCCAAAGATTGCAAAGAGGAATTATACCATGCCATTGAAACGACAAAAGACAACAAAAATCTTAATTTGATTTTAGCACTTAATTACAGTTCTAAATGGGAACTAACAGAAGCGGTAAAATCAATTTCTAAAAAGGTAAAGGCGGGAGAGTTAACAAGTGAAGAAATTACAGAAACAACAATTTCGGAACACTTAAACACAGCTCCTTTTCCAGATCCTGAATTACTTATTAGAACTAGTGGAGAATTGAGGTTAAGTAACTATTTATTGTGGCAGTGTTCTTACGCAGAATTATACTTCACGGATGTTTTGTGGCCAGATTTTAGCGAAGAAGACTTGTTTAAAGCTATACTTGACTATCAACAAAGAGAAAGAAGATTTGGTAAAATTTCTGCACAAATTACGAATACACTTTAAAATGAAGAGCATCCAACTAACTTTAATATTTTTATTCTTTACACTCTTTTCGTTAAATGGAGCAGCGCAAGAAATCATAGATTCAACAGTAACAATAGAAGATTCCACACTAACAATTCAAGACACAACATTTAAGTCCGAAGATTCTACACTCATAAATACAACTACACAAGTAACTACAATTGGTGGTGATGAATGGGATTACTCCAATCCAAAAGAATATCAAATTGGTGCTATTCGAATTGAAGGAGCAGACAATTTCGATCATCAATCCATATTACTAATTGCAGGACTTCGTCAAGGGCAAAAAATCATGATTCCTGGTGACAAAATCACTAGTGCTATTAAAGATTTATGGAAAGAAGGATTATTTTCTAAAGTCGATATTTACTTAGATCGAGTCGTGGCGAATATTGCCTTTTTAACCATTGAATTACAACCTAAACCTAAATTATCCCGCTTTAAATTAGAAGGTACTACTAAAAAGGATGCTGATAAAATAAGAGAACAAATCAATTTATTCGCAGGTAAAACGATTTCGGAAAGTACCATTAACCTTACATCATCAAAAATTAGAGGTTATTACCGTGAAAAAGGATTCTGGAATGTTAAAGTAGACATCGTTCGTCAAGCTGACAGTTTACTCAATAACTCTGAAATGTTTATCATTAAGGTAGATAGAGGTGCAAGAGTACGTATTTCAAACATTATTATTGAAGGGAACGAAGAGCTTACTGATGGAAAGATACGTAAGACGATGAAGGAGACAAAGCGAAGTGGTATTTTGCGAATTTTCAAGAAATCTAAATTTTTAGAGTCAAATTATGAAACTGATAAACAAAACATCATTGCAAAGTACAATGCTATCGGAATGCGAAACGCATCTATAGTATCAGACACCTTCTTTCTTATAGATAATAAAAACTTATTGATTAAAATGAAAATCAATGAGGGAGAGAAATTCTATTTTGGAAACATCGAGTGGATTGGGAATACCAAATACAGAAGTACGTACTTAGATACAATTCTTGGTATTAAATATGGTGATATTTACAATAAAGAATTGTTAGATATTCGATTAAACATGAGTCCTGACGGTAGAGATATTTCATCATTATACATGGATAGAGGTTATTTATTCTTCAATGTTCAGGCAGTTGAAAAAAGTATCGTGAAAAATCACATTAATTACCAAATTCGAATTGTTGAAGGAAAAGAAGCAATTGTCGATAATATCATAATTAAAGGAAATACAAAAACGAGCGAACACGTTATTCGTCGTGAAATAAGAACTAAACCTGGAGACTTATTCAACAGAAATGACATTATTCGTACGCAACGTGAATTGGCTCAATTAGGTTATTTTAACGAGCAAGGTTTTCAGATTAATCCTTTACCAAATCCTCAAAAAGGAACGGTTGACATCGAATATACCGTAGAAGAAAAGTCATCTGACCAAGTGGAATTATCCGGTGGATACGCCCTTAAACGTCTTATTTTAACAGCAGGATTAACCTTCAATAACTTCTCTACAAAAAAATTCTTTAGTAAAGACGCTTGGACACCACTTCCCTCTGGTGATGGTCAACAACTTTCTTTACGTGTACAAACAAATGGTAAATTTTATCAAGGATACAATTTCTCTTTCACAGAGCCGTGGTTAGGTGGTAAAAAACCAAACTCTCTTAGTTATTGGGCGAATCACACTTCTTTCTCTATGTCAGGAGTAGGAAAACATAAACCAGGATATGATGGTATCCAACAAACTGGTATGGGAATTGGAATTGGGCGTCGTAAAAAAATTCCAGATGATTTCTTTACTGCTTATTATGAATTAGGATACACTTATTATGATTTTAATTCAACACAGTTTACAGAAGACTTTACGAAAGGATTTGCCAATGATATTAGTTTTAAATATATTATTCAAAGAAACTCAGTAAGTGCGCCTATTTATCCTCAAGAAGGTTCTAACATAACCTTTATGTTCAAAACGACCGCACCCTACTCTCTTTTTGCTAAAAACAAAGATTTCACGAATGTGTCAGGGCAGGAGCGCTATAAATTTGTAGAATATTATCGATTTAAATTCTCAACAGAATATTATTTCCCATTAACGAGAGACAAGAAATTAGTCTTGATGTCTAAAGTAGGAATTGGATTTATGGGAGCATACAACCAATCAAAAGGATTGGCTCCATTTGACCGATATCGTATGGGCGGAAGTGGTATGTACGGATCTTATACATTTGTAGGACAACAAATGTTAGCGCTTAGAGGGTACGATGACAATAGTCTTTCGACAGCAACTGGAGATCCAATTGCAGCGAAATATACATTAGAGTTACGATATCCATTATCGTTGAATCCATCTGCCACATTTTATTTACTCATGTTTGGTGAGGCTGGAAATACTTTCCCGAGCTTTAAAAAGTTCAATCCTCTAAATGTAAAACGTTCTGCAGGTGTTGGACTAAGAGTTTTCTTACCAATGTTTGGAATGCTGGGTGTTGACTACGGTTGGGGCTTTGACAAATTGGATCCTCATGCAAGTGGTTACAATGGAAATTCTGACATGGGTATCAGACAAAAAGGATATTTTGGTAAATTTACCTTCACAATTGGTATGAATTTAGGAGAATTATAAGATATGAAAAATTTATTTTTTATTGCGGTATTATTTCTTGGCACTTCGTTTGCTTCGTTCGCTCAGAAATATGGGTACATTGATTCAGATTATATTCTTAGTAACATGGAAGAATATCAATCTGCAAAAGATAACCTAGATAAAATGGTAGAACGATGGACAGCAGAAATTGAAGACAGACAAGAAGTCATAAGACAAAAGAAAGATAATTTCGCTCGAGAAGAAGTGTTATTACCTACTGAAGAAAAGGAAAAACGTCAAGAAGAAATTAAAAAACTAGAAAGTGAAACAATGGAGTTTCAAAAATTACGATTCGGAGTTTCAGGAGACTATTTTCAAAAACGTCAGGAGTTAATAAAACCTATTCAAGATAGAATTTACGAAGCAATGCAAAAAGTTGCTTCTAAAAAGAATTATAGTTTTATCTTTGACAAGGCAAATCAAAGTAACTTGATTTATGCCGATAGTAAATATGACCTCAGTGATGATGTCATTAAAGAATTGGGAATTAAAAATTAAACAGTAAATAATAAAATAAAAAATAGATGCACATGAAAAAGCTATTATTAGTATTAGTCTCTATCTTTATCGTTGGAGCAATTAACGCACAAGTAAAGATCGCATACGTTAACTCTAACAAAGTATTGGACACTCTTCCTTCTCGTAAGGCAGCCGTAAAAGAATTGCAAGAATTCAGCGCTGCTGCAGATAAAGAGTTGACTGATTTAGATACAGAGCTTCAGAAAGCATATGAGAAATACGTAAAAGAACGTGAATCGTTATCTGCAGTATTAAGACAGTATGAAGAGGAGCGTATTCAAAAAATGCAAACGAATATTCAAACAAGAGAGCAAGAGTTACAACAACGTCTACAACAACGTAATAATGACTTAAATGCTCCTGTATTAAAAATCCTTCAAACAGCAGTTGAAAATGTTTCCGAACGTAAGAAATTAAACTATGTGATGGACGAAACTCAATTACTATATTCGAAAGGAGGAACAGATATTACAGCTGAAGTAATTGATGAAGCACTTAAGTTAGACGCTACAAAGAAATAAATTTAGAACTTCTTATAAACAAAAAAGCCACGGTCTCCGTGGCTTTTTTGTTTAAATACGACCACATCATTGACTATCGATTTGGCTAAAAAAATAAATTAATGTACATTTGATACAATCGAAAGCTGAACATTATCTAAAATAAGGCTACTATAATGGACTATAAATAGAATAATCTATAGAAAATATGAAAACTTTCAACCTCTCCATTGTCTTTTTTTTAATCGTATTAACTGGTTGTAAAAAGGAAAAGATTGAATTATGTGAAAGCACACACTGTAAAGAATATATGGGTGTTTGGGAAAATCTATTCAAATCTAGAAATGGTATTTCCGATACGTATTTTAAAGAACATATCACCATCACTAAAACGGAGCTATCTAATTGGATGGATGGAGAATCATTTCGCATTTATTACACCATAAAAATTGATTGGGCAACTATCAAAAATATTGATCAATTTATTATTAAAATCGACTCTACTGCTCCACCTTATCCTAGTTTAACAGTGAGCAGAACCAATTACTTAACAGAGGATGAAATTAATCAAGTGTTGGATAATTATGCCTTTTCTTCAAGTATTACAAAAGTTAATCCGGATAATAAATTAAAATATTCTTCTAAAATGCAGGCTTTGAATGCACTTCAAAAAATGGCACATACTAAAAAGATAAAGTTTGATGTTCTTCGCTACAAAGTCTCAAAGCCAATATTAAATGCAAATGGTCATCCATATTTAGAAGGTATTGGCGAATTGAACAAGCAGGAAAATAGCTGTGTTTATGGAGAGATTGATTTAATAAATGGTGAAGGCGAAGTACATAAAAGTATTTGTTGGGTAGATTAATAATATCTTTACATTATAGAAAGAAAAGTAGCTATTGAAGAAAGATGCCCACAGAAAATTTCAATATTAAAGGTTTAACGGATAATCAAGTAACGCTCTCACGAAAAGAACACGGGGAAAATATCTTGAAGTATAAGAAAGAAAATGGCGTAATAGATGCGTTAAAGAGCTTAGCCAAAGAGCCGATGATTCTACTTTTACTGGTAGCATCTCTTATTTACTTTATCAGTGGTGAAGTGGGCGATGGTATTTTTCTTAGTGCTGCAATTATTATCGTTTCAGCCATTTCTTTATATCAAGATTCAAGAAGTCGAAATGCTTTAGAGAAATTAAAAAATCTGTCTCAACCCAATTGCAAAGTCATACGAAATGGTCAAACAATAGAAATCAAAAGTGAGGAACTGGTTGTTGGCGATAGTTTGATTGTGGAAGAAGGCACATCGATTACAGCTGATGGTATAATCATCCATTCCAACGACTTTTCAGTCAATGAATCCATTCTCACAGGCGAAGCGTTTGCAATACAGAAAGATATATCTAGTGAAGATAACTTCATCTATAAAGGTGCAACTGTTGTTAGTGGGTTAGCAATTGTAAGAATTACACAAATTGGCAATGCAACTAAATTAGGTAAGATTGGATTAAGCCTCGAAAACATTCAGGAAGAAAAGACAACACTGGAATTACAAATCAATAATTTCGTCAAAAAACTAGTTATCGCTGGAACTATTGTCTTTCTGATCGTTTGGGCAATGAACTATTTTCGTTCGTATGATTTATTAGATAGTTTACTCAAGGCACTTACACTGGCTATGAGTATTCTTCCAGAGGAAATCCCTGTGGCGTTCGCTACATTTATGGCGATTGGCGCTATGCGATTAATGAAAATGGGCATCGTTGTGAAACAAATGAAAACTGTCGAAACATTAGGTGCTGCAACCGTTATTTGTACTGACAAGACAGGAACAATCACTGAAAATAAAATGAGCTTAGCAAAACTATTTTCACTGACTTCACAGAGAATAGTAGATCCTGAAGAAGCGAATGAGGATGAAAAGACATTACTAGAAATAGCCATGTGGGCGAGTGAACCAATTCCTTTTGACCCTATGGAAATAGCCTTACACAAAGCCTATAACAATGCATATAGAGAAGACAAGCGACCCGATTTTAAGATGATTCACGAATATCCATTGGGTGGAAAACCACCAATGATGACGCATCTTTTTGAAAATAAATTAGGTCAAAGAATTATTGCTGCCAAAGGAGCACCCGAAGCGTTAATGCAAGTTTCTAATTTATCCAAAGAAGAAATACAGCTTATCGAAAATGCGATTAAAATTATTACAACTGAAGGATACCGTGTATTAGGTGTTGGTGAATGTTATTTTCCAGGAGACAATTTTCCAAAGACACAACAAGAGTTTCAATTTACATTTAAAGGAATCATTGCTTTTTACGATCCAGCAAAAGAAAACATTGAAAGCGTATTAAATCACTTTTATGATGCAGGAATTTTAGTCAAAATAGTCACTGGAGACAATTCGCCAACGACTACTGCTATTGCAAAACAAATTGCTTTCAGAGGTGTTGAGTATAGTATTACTGGAGATGAGTTAATGCAATTATCTGACGAAGAGTTACGTGACAAAGTTATGAAAATCAATATTTTCACACGTATGTTTCCCGATGCCAAAATGAGAATTATTAATGCTTTAAAAGCGAACAATCATACTGTTGCAATGATTGGCGATGGCGTGAATGATGGACCAGCTCTCAAAGCTGCAAACATTGGTATTGCGATGGGTAAAAAAGGAACAGAAATAGCCAAACAAGCTGCATCATTGATTTTGGTCGACGACGATTTATCTAAAATGGTCGATGCCGTGGCAATGGGAAGAAGGATATACACTAACTTAAAAAAAGCCATTCAATACATTATATCCATTCACATTCCAATCATCCTGACTGTTTTTATTCCGTTAGTGCTTGGATGGATATATCCAAACATACTTTCTCCTATCCATGTCATCTTTTTAGAGTTGATTATGGGACCGACCTGCTCTATTATTTTCGAAAATGAGCCGATGGAAAAAAACACCATGCTTCAAAAACCACGTCCTTTAGTTGCCTCTTTTTTCAATTGGAAGGAATTAACCACCAGTACAATCCAAGGACTAGCCATTACCTTAGGTGTTTTATTCGTCTATCAATATGCAGTTAACCAAGGATTGGGAGAGGCACAGACACGTACAATGGTATTCACGGTATTAATCGTAGCGAACATCTTCCTAACCCTTGTGAATCGCTCATTTTATTATTCCATTTTCACAACGCTGAGATACAAAAACAAATTAGTTCCGCTCATTATTACTATCACTTTAACGATCACAGGATTACTATTATTTGTACCACCATTAGCAGCATTCTTTGAATTTGAAACACTTACTACTTCTCAACTATTGATTGCTATCGGAATAGGATGTGTATCTGTGATTTGGTTTGAAATGGTAAAATTTAGAACACGCTTAAAAACACAGCAAAATGATGATGTATATTGATGTAATCATTCCTTTACTCGGAGGACTATATTTAGTTATTTCAGGAGATAAATTAATACCCGAAAAAGGGAATACATTTATACACAAGAAGGGTACATTAAGAAAAGTAGGATGGATACTCATCGGAATATCCATCCTTT
>JBEBRN010000041.1:0-26413 GCA_040394775.1 Taishania pollutisoli | reverse complement strand
CGGGAAATCCATCAAGGAAATCCCGCTTTTAAAAAACTTTTATCGGACAGTAGTGTTGCGTAATATTTATTTTCAAAGATACTATTCTAATTCACACTTTAATTCTATATTTTTGTGAAATATAAAATTTACCTGATGAAAAGCAATAATTGGAAGATAGACGGAAAATCGGAAGTAGTAAGTTCTGGAGCAACTGTTAAGTGGACAGATGATACTTTTTTTAAAATTCATCATCAAGGGAAAACATTCCTAGGAGAAATAATTGAAGAGAAACTAGAAGAACGTACGTTGAAAGTAAAAGTAAATCATCGTGAATTCACCATCTACAAAGAAGGCTCTTTAGATCAGTTAATCGAGGAACTAGGGTTAAACAAACCAATTGTAAGAAAGCTACAAGTTTTAAAAGCGCCTATGCCAGGACGTGTTGTATCGATCAATGTAGAAGTTGGACAAGAAGTAGAGGTTGGAAGTGCTTTACTGACGTTAGAAGCTATGAAAATGGAAAACGTATTGAAATCAGAAGGTATTGGTAAAGTAAAATCAATTGATGTAACTCCTGACAGCGTAGTCGATAAAGGAGCCATACTTATATCATTCGAATAAAAAACAAAAAAATAGGGGTGAAAAATTTTTCACCCCTATTTTTTTGTTTTAAAAATTGATTATTCAATCACTAACTTAACAGTTTCCTGTGTGTTGTTTTGCATTACTTTCACGAAGTAAATTCCAGTCTCTAAGGCCTCTGTTGAAAAAGTAACAGCATCTTTATCTGTAAAGATTGTTTTCACTACTTTTCCTTCTGTGTTAAAGATGTGAATGTTCTTACCGCCAAATTCTGACAAGTTAGAAACTGTTACACTTCCTTTTGCTGGATTAGGATATACATCAAAAGAAGTCACCACATTTACCAATGGCAAACTAGCTGTGCTACACTCTTCAATTTCAATTCTATAACCTGAAAAAACCTGAGGTTGATCTAAATCGACGATTTGGATGTTAACATTTGCCGTTAGGTAAAATGTTAAACCATGTACCCCTACTAAGCTAGTAGTACCCGTAATAATTGCACAACCATCTGATTCTCCTGGAAATGAACAAGATGATGGATTACATGCATAATTCAATCCAGCTGGCATTCCTTGAACACTATCAATTTTAATATAATTGAATTTAGCCGTAACAGGCATACCACCATATACCGTATTTGTATCTTTCGGTACTCTTACAGAAACAATTTGTTCATATGGAACATCCTTACATCCTTTAACAAGATTTGTTATTGTATCTGGATAAATACCATTACCAAATTGTGGCCCTGGTGTACACTGAGCAGATGCTACTGCTGATAAACCCATTACAAATGAGCACATTAGTAAAATTTTCTTCATCGTTTTAAATTTAATGTTAATACAAATCTATTTAAAAAAGTAATTGAACACTACAATAGTGACATAAAAATTAAATCTTATTTCAAAAACACGTCATCGTAGATATATTCACCTCTATCTAACAACCCCTATCAACTGCATTTATAGGCGCTGGATGGAAGAGAGTTAATTAAACCATTTATTTCCAATTGTAATAGTATTCCGAATAAATCATTCGAGAGGTGCTTAAATTGAATCATTAAATCATCTCTTTTTACTTCTTTCAGTTTTTTGATATAAAAATAAATTTCTTTTTCCGTGTCATCCAAATTAATAGACTGATCAAATAAAGAAATTTGATTAGTCACATTAGCACTTTTCTTTAGCTCTTTCCAATTCATAAACTCCAGAAACTCTTCACCCGAATTAATCAACATTGCTTTGTTTTGTTTAATTAACTGATTACAGCCTTTTGAGAATTCTTCAAAGACACTTCCTGGGAAAGCAAAAACATCTCGATTATAACCATTGGCCATTTCGGCTGTAATAAGTGACCCACCTCTCGCTCCACTTTCAACGACAATAGTTGCGTCTGCTAAACCAGCAATAATACGATTACGCATAGGGAAATGGATCTTATCCGCTCGTGTATCTGGTAAGAACTCAGAAATAAGTCCTCCATTTTCCAACATATCTTGTGCTACTCCACGATGAGCTGCAGGATACATGATATCCATTCCATGCCCTAATACGCCTACTGTCGGAATTCCATTTTTCATACATAATTCATGTACATATACATCTACTCCGTACGCTAACCCACTAACCACTAGAATATCTTTACCCTTAAAAGAGGATATTAAATTATCACAAAGTGCTCTTCCATAGCTTGTTATGTTTCGAGTTCCCACTATTGCCACTATTTTACTGCTATTCAAGTCGAAATTCCCCTTTTTATAAAGTGTAATTGGAGCATCGTGACATTCTAATAGACGTTGTGGATAATTTTTCTCTTTTAGAAATAGGATTTCCATCTTATCATCCGAGAAATACTTCATATAGTTTTGAGCTAAAAGCAATGCTTCTTCTCTTTTTTTTCTATTAGCAAAAGCATATTTTATGTCATTAGAAAAACTAGATAAATTTCTCTCAGAAAAGAATTCATCTAAGGTTTCAGCGTTATCTAATAGATGACGCAATCGTTTATTGCTCGATGTCTTCAAAATTGACAGAGCGATTTGTTGTTTTATAAAAGTAGATTCCAAAATTAATTTTTATATTCGGCCAATTAAATATATGAAAAACCCATCTATGAAACAATTAATACTCATACTATTTTTATCATTTCCGTTTACTTTCTTTTCACAGAAGATTTCTGGTTTTTTAAAAGAAAGCAAAACAAACGCTCCTGCAGTTGGTGTTGCTATTAGTACATCAGAGGGACAAGCAACTTTTACAGGTGCAGAAGGTGAGTTTGAATTTGAAGTGAAATCTTTCCCGGTGATATTAATAATTTCTAGCGAAGAATATCAAAGTGAAGATATTGTAGTCAGTGAACCAAAAGTAGTTACCATACTTGTCACACCAATTAAAGCGGAAAATATCGAAGACGTGGTCGTTTCTGCTTCCAGAAGAAAGGAAAAAGTCGAAGATGTTTCTATTTCTATGGATGTTTTAAAACCTGAATTGATTAATAATAAAGGCTATACTAAAATTGATGATGCACTAGGACAAACTCCAGGTGTCTATTCTATGGATGGTCAAGTATCGATTCGAGGTGGTAGTGGATTTTCATACGGTGCAGGGTCTAGAGTACTCCTTTTATGGAATGGAATTCCCATGCTTTCAGCTGACGTTGGAGATGCTAAATGGAATACCGTTCCCATGGAATTACTTTCTAGCGTGGAAGTAATCAAAGGAGCTTCTTCTGTATTATATGGTAGTGGTGCTTTGAATGGAATTATTTCTGTGAGTGAGATTGTACCTACTGAAAAACCGTACTACAATGCGAAAGTTCAATTTGGCATTTATGACAATCCAAAACGAATGAGTTTGAGAAGCGATAAGCCTAAAGTTTTTGAATTAGCAGAATTTGCTCATGGTCAGAAAAAAGGAAATTTATTCTACAACATAGCGCTGAACTTATTTAACAATCAAGGTTTTAGAGAAGGAGAAATTGAAAAGCGTGCGCGAATTACAGGATCTGTTGGATATAACTTTAAAAAGGTGAGAGGATTACAAGCGGGAATCGGAATTTCTATGCATTTTCATCGCGTAGGTAGTTTTATTATCTGGGAAAGTGATTCTTTAGCGTATCGTCCAAAAGGAGGCTCGGATTATACCAATCCTGCATCTACTCTATCAATGATGAATGGACAACGTATTATGGTGGATCCTTACCTTAAATATGTCGGTAAGAATAATACCAAACACATATTAAAGACGCGTGTATACACCACCAGAAATCAAAGCCTTTCAAACGCTTTACAAAGTTCTTTGGGAACTTCTTATTACGCCGATTATTTATTCCAAAAAGACTTCGGTAAAGTTTTCAACATAAGCACAGGATTGACATACACAAGAACACAAGTCAGTGCAAGTCTATTTGGAAATCATCATTCGGATAATATGGCAGCATATGTTCAATCGGAGGCGAAATTTGGTAAATTCACCGTTGTAGGTGGTGTGCGCTTTGAATATTTCAAACAAGATGGTGCGCCGGTTGATTCTTATCTTTATCTCAACAAAGATTCTTCTAGCAAAATTCCTGTTTATCCCATATTTCGTGCTGCTATTACTTACAAACCTTTCAAATCTACCATCATTCGTGCTTCATTTGGACAAGGTGTTCGTTATCCAGCGACCTCTGAACGATATGTCTCCACTTCTGTAGGACCTTTAAATATCTTTCCAAATCCTGCTTTACAAAAAGAACAAGGATTTGCGGGTGAAATTGGTATTAAACAAGTTTTCAAAGTTAGCAACTGGAAAGGTATGTTAGATTTAGCGGGATTCATTAATGAATATAAAAACATGACGGAATTCACCTTTGGAGTTTACAATCCAACTGATGTAAAACTTACTACTGACCCGAATGCGAAAGGATATTTCTTAAACTGGGTTGGTTTTAGAGCAGAAAATGCCGAACAAACTCGTATCCTAGGTGCGGAAATCACATTTGCTTCGGAAGGAAAAATCGGTGATGTCACATTAAGAACTTTACTGGGTTACAACTACATTAATCCCATAAGTTTAAATAACGATTCAACGTATAGAGCTAATTTCTCAGATACCACTACCAATATGTTGAAATACCGTTTTAATCACCTGACAAAAGGAGATATAGAAGTCGAATACAAGGGCGTTAGTATGGGCGTTTCAGGTCGATACAACAGCTTTATGAAAAATGTGGACCGTGTCTTCGAAGATGGTGTGTTAGGTGTTCAAATTTTAGATGGACTGAAAGAATACCGTCAAAAATACAACAAAGGTGCATTAATATTTGACGCTAGGATTGGGTTTGAATTTTTGAAACATTATCGCGTAAGTGTGATGGTGAACAACATATTCAATGTTGAATATTCAAGTCGCCCAGGAGATGTTAGAGAGCCAAGAACATTCATGACACAACTTCAAATTAAATTTTAAAAAGGTGAAAGTTTTAGGCATCATTCCTGCTAGATATAGTTCTTCACGTTTTCCTGGTAAGCCACTTATTGACTTAAAGGGAAAATCTATGATTCAACGTGTGTATGAAGGTACCGCAAAGTCATCATTGATTGATAAATTAATTGTAGCAACGGATGATGAAAGAATTTACGATCATGTGAAGAGTTTTGGCGGAAATGTAATGATGACTTCCGCCGACCATACAACTGGAACCGATAGATGTGGAGAAGTAGCTCATCAATTCCCAGATTACGATGTCATTATCAATATTCAAGGAGATGAACCCTTGGTTGATTACCGTCAATTAGAAGAATTAATTCAGCTTTTTGAAAATCCACTCACACAAATAGGAACACTTGGTATTCAATTGACGGATAAAAATGATTTAACAAACGAAAATCGCATTAAGATTGTACTAAATCACAAAAATCAAGCACTTTATTTTTCACGAAGTGCGATTCCAAATAATCAAAAGTATAAAGGAAATGCCTTTTCAGAAGGTTTATTTCTAAGACACATCGGCTTGTACGGCTTTCGTCGAGATGTTTTAATGGAGCTGATTAACTTAAAAATTACTTCTTTAGAAACAATTGAATCACTAGAGCAATTGCGCTGGTTGTATTACGGCTATACTATTAATGTTGCTAAAACAACGATAGAGACGCCTAACATTGATTCTCCTGAAGATATAGAACTTGTATTAAAGTTTATATCTTAAGGAACGATTTTAACCTTTACAGCTTGTAAGATCTCATACGTGTTTTTATTCATCACATACACAACGACATGGCAATTCGCAGGATCAAAATTCGCAGGAATCTGATAACTATAATCGAATTGAAAATTCCCATCTCCGTCAGCTGTCTTACTTGAAACAGCTTGTCCAAAAGGCGCATTATCTAAGGTACTTCTCAAGGCATTATGAAAAACATAAGCGTCATCATGCTGCCCTCCAGGTAATTTTTGTTTCCCAATAAACTTATTCTCAATAAACTGAGTGACAATCTTTAAATCTTCTACATTCTCATTCTTAGGATCTATCAAAGCATGAACAAATAATCCTTTCGTTGCATCAAAATAATTAGCCTTAGCAGCTAACGCAACCTTCAGATTATTCTCCCCTTTAACTTGTGTTACTAGATTGGCCCAATCACCCGCATTTTGGAACATTAATCCACTAAATCTAACACGGCTAATTGTTCCTGCGGGATTGGCATCAAAACCGTAGCCACTATAAAAAGTTTGTCCGTATTCAACGGCAGTCTCATTGGCGAAATTCTCCGTATACTCTCCATCTGTCTCTTGAAAAGGTCCTATTCCTCCAGGAGAAGTATGAATAGAAATAACAAATACACGATTGGAATCTGCTTCTTCAATATCATTTGCTATCGTTGTTGCAGCTGGGCAAAAAACACATTTATGTCCCGTATAATCTTCTAGAACAATATTTCTATTCGCACTAAAGCCATCCGAAAAATCTGGCCATGGATAATCATTCCAATTTCCTGGATATAGCGAAGTGTTTAACTCAATTGCTGGTCCTTTTGGATAAGGATTTTCTATTTTATCGCAACTCAAGAAAAAGAGAGTTGCCACTAAAAGTAAGATACTATTTTTCATATTCGTTTAAAAACTTTGAGTAAACATAATCGTCAAACCGTTAGATGCTGGCACATATCTACAAACACCTCCAACACAGAATATTCCAGCACGCTGTCTTCCGTAAGAAACCATAATCCGACTTGATTCTCGAGTGTATCCAAACGCACCAACAATGTGATGTAACTTTCTTGTTTTATCAGGATTACCAAAATTATATTGGTCAATAACGCTAACAAACCAATGAGGAGAAATGGTGTATTCTAACACTATTGCTGCCCAATCACCTTTGTCTTTCTTAGTAAACAACCCTTGGATTTCAGCTCGTAAAGCATGTTTAGAATTTATTTTATAATCCAATTCAATTACTCCAATATGAGCATTAATAATTCCAGTTGCGTCATTCGTGACTTTAGAAACATCGTTATTCATCTGTATATTGAAATAAGATAAAGACACACCAAAATGTTTATTGAACTTACGAGAAATTTTAATATTTAAATCTTGCCAATATTTTTCATTGCTCTTATCAAATAAATTGGCTTTGTACAACACTCTAGAGGAATCCATTCCATATCTAGTTGTATGATGAACTGGCGCATAAGATGTGGAAAAGTTCAGTTCGATTGGCATTCCATATTTCCCCCCAACTTTACTTCCTCTTTTTACTGTATAAATTACTTCACCTTGAAAAGCTACTTCTCCCATCGGTTGAGTTGCATAAGGATAAAGTGTCGCTACCAGATTATAAGTATGTGTTTTTGTTAAAGCGGGTAAATAATTAACGAAAACGTCTTGTAGTGTTTTTGTTCGGTCAGAGCGAAAACTCATATTTTCCACCGACTTTGCCGAAAGTAAAATACCTAATCCTTTTCTGGAATAGCCCAAATTAATCAAGGCAGCTTGTCCTGTATTATAACTATAACCGTTATCTACTGAAGGATCGTTCTCCTTTCGAGCATAATCTAAATTAAGCGTAAAACCTTTGTATCTCGCTCCTATTCTAGCACCGTATGAACCGACATTTTGAGGTAAAATAAATTCCTCATTGTCATCTTTTTGATATTTACTTACAAATGAGCCAGCAATAGTGAAACCTACTCCTTTTTCTTCGATTTTCTTAAAGATATCACCTAGAGAGAATTCTACGTCAAGACCTCGAGTCACTCCTGGAGATTTTATTACTTTTCCACCCGTAAAACTCAATCGCTGATTACCGTAAACACCTTTAACTGTAATTCCTTTGTAAGGTGTTAATTTCAACCGAATACCATCTAAAGCATTGTCATAACCTAAAGCTCGATCTTCATAAGCACGTAATAAAATCCCTGAGCCAAATTGTTCATAGATAGTTCCAATTTGAACATCTACAAAATCGTTTCCCCAACCGACATATCGCATTCCCAGGCCTGTTCCATCAAAACGATCAGGATAGCCTTGAATTCTTGGTAAATAAGACTCTAAACGGACACCTGCGCGAAAACCAGCATAATTTGCATAAACATTTGCATAAGCATTTAAAAGCGCTTTTGAATCCGGCTGAACAGCGCCAATGATGGAATCTGTGTTTAAATATTGAAAATTAGTTTCAACGTTTCCTTTAACTGAAAAGTCATTTTGACTATATAAAGAAGTGTGAAAAAGGAAAAAAGATCCTATAAATAGACCAATAACTTGCTTCATTACTTTATTTTAAGTATTTCTTCATAGAGTTTATCTTCATCACCTGGTGAATAGCTATTATGCGTATAAACAATATTACCTTCCTTATCAATTAAGAATGTATGAGGAATAATATTGACACCCATTGTACGCTTAAAATCACCATTTGGATCTAATAAGACAACATAATCCCATCCTTTACCATTTACATATGTCGGTACACGTGCCTTTGTCTTTTCGTCGTCAATAGAAACAGCAACAAGCGTTACATTTGTCTCATCTTGCCAATCAACATATAGTTCATTAATGGCCTCTAACTCTTTTTTACACGGCGCACACCAAGTAGCCCAAAAACTAATGACAACAGGTCCGTTTTTAGTTAAGTCGTTTATATTTACCATTTTACCGTTAATATCCTTTAACTCAAACTCAGGCAACCTTTGAAGTACATCTTGAGAGAACCCTATAACTGGAACAATTATTGCTAGTACTATAAAAAATAAATTTCTCATAAAGTTTTTCTTTAGGGGCGCAAAGTATAAAAAAAAGAGTACATTTGATATAATTGTATTTAATTAACGAGTTGTTATTATGAAAAAAAATTACATCTATACATTACTTATTATTTCATTAATCTCATCTGCACTTTTTGGACAGATAGAAATATATGATAATAACTCCACAACAAATGTTGCAGGTCAGACCATAACCATTGCTCTTTATAACGCAGATTATGAGGGCTATATATATGTCAAAAACACATCTAATAGAACGGAAGAATATAAATTAGTAAGAAAGCAATTAGCTCCTGTTGATTTTAATCTTTCTGAACAACTTTGCTTCGGAGCTGTTGGAGGTCTTGGGAATTGTTATGATATATCTACAGATTTAGATAGGTATGAATTTCCTACACCACTTATTCTAGAACAAGGTAAGCAGGGAATGATAGAATACATATTTGGAGATTATGACATTCCTGTTGAAGTAAGTTACAGATACTATATTACCAATACACTAGGAGAATATATTGATTCCGTTGACTTAAAAGCAGTAGGAAGTTTAGGCGTAAAAGAAATGACAAAAGTTGCAAACATTACAGTATCTAGCTATCCTAATCCTGTATCAAACTTAATCACTGTAAATGTTAATGGTTCAAACGATAATCTTATTAAGATTGTTGATGTATTAGGTAAAACTATTTATGTGGAAAAAATTGGGGCTTCAAAGAAAGTGGATGTCTCTAATTTAAGTAATGGAGTTTACATCTTGAAAGTAGCAACTGCAAACGGCACACCTTTACAAAGTAAGCGTATCGTTGTTAAACATTAAAAATAAAGAATTGGTTTAGGAAGGATTTGTTAACGCAAATCCTTTTTTTATTCCCTATATTATAAATTTTCTTTTATTGATTTCTTTTCGATGGAAAAGATATATTCCAATTTCCAGTTACCTATCTGTGTCATTAAATAAATTGCTTCTCTAGCTATTCGATGGACTTAGTATTTATCTCTATATGCTATCAGAGAAGTTACTCTCAACACGATTGTAAGCAAACATTCCCGATAAGAACAAGCCTGTTATAATAGTGAAATTGACCATCCAAATCCATTTAAACTCACCAAATCCAAATAAGGACCAGCGCCATGATTGAACAACATTAGACATTGGATTCAGGTCTAATAAATAAGCGTATTGTTGTGGTAAGATGTTTTCGTCAAAAAAGACAGGGGAAATCCAAATTCCAAAATAAAGGATAAATGGAATGAGATGAAGCAAATCTCGTTTCTTATAAGCAAATACAGAAAACCAAAACACAAGTGATAAACCACATAAAGTATTGAATATCAACACGAGCGGTAAAAAGATGATTTTCCAAGAAAGTGTTTGTCCATAATAGAGTAATAGTGGAATTAATATTAATAAGCTAACGGCTAATTCTATCAAAGCAATAATCATTTTTGAAAATGGAATGATACTTTTCGGAAAGTAAATCTTCTTGATTAAATGTGCTGATTCTTGTAAACCAAATACACCTGAGTTGACGATATATGTAAAGTAATTCCAACCTAACAAACCACTCAAAACATATACGGCATAAGGAATACCTTCCGTTTCCCACTGGAGTAAAAAGCCAAAGAAGAAAGTAAATATAAATAATGCGGTCAACGGTTGAAGTAAGGTCCATCCCAAACCAATAGCCGTTTGTGCGTACTTTACTTGTAAATCTCTTTTTGCAAAAACCCAAATAAGATTCCTATACTTCCAAATTTTACGAAAATAATCACCGAAGCTATCGACTTCGGAACTCATCACATGTACGTCGTCAATTTCTGCCATACAAATACAAATTTATGAATTCACTTATAGTCGAAATATCCTTATCTTCCAAATTGACGTGTAAAGGTAAACGAAGTAATCTTCCAGAAACTGAAGTAGTTGTAGGTAAATCAACTATACCATATTTCTGGCCCATTGTTGAACTGTGTAAAGGTATATAATGAAATATTGCTTCTACTCCTTTCTCTTTCAATAGCTGCATGAGCGTATCTCTTCCAGTGTTGGAGGGCATTAGTAAATAGAACAAATGAATATTGTCTTCTAGTTTACTTTCCGGCAACATTTTTACGTCATGCTTTTCAAGCGTTTTAAGTTGCCGAAAATAAGCCTTAGAGATAGCTTTTCGTTTACTGAACAGTGTTTCTTCGTGAAGTAAGTTGTCGTATAACGTGACAGCATTCAATTCATTCATTTGATATTTTGATCCAACACTCACCCATTCATAATACGGCTTATTCTGTTGCATAAACTGCGTTCTATCCGTTCCAATATGATAAATGTTATCCAATCTATTTTGATAATCAGAACGATTACATATTAACAAGCCTCCTTGTATAGCTGATATTTGCTTGGTAATGTCAAAACTAATCACTCCAAAATCACCAATTGTACCAAGTGGCTTTCCATCGTAATAATTTCCTAAAGCCATGGCAGCATCTTCGATTAAAAACAAATCATATTTCTCACATAATTGCTTTAAAAAATTTAGATCCGTCGCATGACCTGCATAATGCGTAATAACAATTGCTTTTGTTCTTTTGGTGATTTTCTCTTCGATTTTATTGACGTCAAGATTAAAATCTTCTTCAGAAATATCAACAAAAACAGGATGCGCTCCGTGATTCACAAAAGCATTGGCAGTAGAAACAAACGTAAAAGAAGATAAAATAACCTCATCCCCAGGCTGAATCTGTATTGCTTTTGCAATCATCTCCAACGCTCCAGTTGCGGAATGTGTCAACCATAAAGACGAAGTTGAAAATCGCTTTTTCAATAATTCTAATGACAATAAAGAATACTTTTTCGTTCGAAAATAGTCGTAGTTCGAAAATAAATCCTCGATGTAATCTAAATAATTAATAGATTTGAAGATATCATTAAATTTAATTTTCATTTGTCGCGTCTCGTTCATATAATCAACCCCGTAAAGTTAAGTGAAAAATCGGAATTAAGTGTCGTTCAGCCAATCACTTTTCAAAGTATGCTGGTGGCAAAAGATTTAGCGAAAGTAAATGTGCAAATCGTAACCACCCAATACGAAGAAGATACAGCGATAATTCCAAGTGAATTTAGACAATTGACTAATTTAGAACGTTCTGTACTGGATGTCAATTCTACTTTAAAGAAAAGAAAACTTCCATTAGTCAACGATATTTTACAAAAACTAAAAGAAGTAGAGAATAGTGACTATTACATTTTTACAAATGTTGATATTGCCGTCATGCCTTTCTTTTACGACTCTATTCATCAGATGATTGAGTTAGGACACGATGCGATCATCATCAATAGAAGAAGATTAAAATCCACCTATTCTAAAGTAGAGGAACTTCCATTAATGTATGCTGATTTAGGAAAATCACATCCTGGCTTTGATTGTTTTGTTTTTCATAAAGATTTACTCGATAAGTTCATTCTCCATGATATTTGTATCGGTATTTCCTTTTTAGAGGTGAGTTTGATTCACAATTTACTAGCTTTTGCTGAGAAGCCCTTATACGTTCCAGATGCTCATCTCACTTTTCATATTGGAATGGATGTATTAGTCCCGAGAAAGAGTAATCCTTTTTACTGGCACAATAGAAAAGTCTATTTTGAAAAAATTCAACCTCAACTAAAGTCGTTGTTTGATCTCCAGAAGTTCCCTTATGCAAATGAGCGATTAGTTAAAAGAACATTGAAACATGCTTTAAATCCAAGTTTATTTACACGGAACTATTTGCAAATGGAAGTGAAAAATTGGAGGAAGTCAATCACAAACAAGTTCAACGAATGGCGCTGGAATTTTCTACAGAGATAAATGGTTGACTCTATTAAAGAAATTCTCTAGGATATCATTACCCCCTTTTTTCCTAACTCTTCGACAAAAATCATATTTTCTTCCTTGATACTATCGGGTAGGAAAATAAACTTCTTATCATACATTTTTTCATTCACCCAGAAACTTAAAAAATACTCATTCGACAAACCAAAAACATCGGGCATAATTAACTCGATTTTAGCCACCTCTCCAGGTAAAAGCACTTCCAAACAATGTCTTAACATAGATGTACGAATGACTTCTCCTGTCTCTTCATTTTTACCATAACCTTGACTAGTGACGATGATTCCTTCCATAATATCATCTCTAAGATTTAATAAATAAACATCATAGCTAGTACCATCATGCTCAGATGTAATTACAAAAGCTACATTTTCAACTTTCGGTACGATAATATCTTTCTTCATGGTTATTTTAGAATACGATTTGCGATTTTTAAATACGTGAAAAAGTCTTTGGGGTGACCCACTTTTAAAAGATCATTTTTGGCTGTTTCCATCGTTATATTTTCATCTCTTTTCATTCCAGTTCGAACGATAATTACATTTTCAGATGGTATAGAAATAATATATTGACCTAAAATCCCGCGACAATAGTACACTGGATTATTCACTCTTGGATACATCCAAATTTGAAAGCCATAGCGTGTGTTTGGAATTCCTTCATAGGTGGTCAACGGTGCTGGAGAAAGAAATTCGTCCATGTATTTTTTGGAAATAATCGTTTGACCATTCCAATCACCTTTGTTTAGAATCAATCGCCCTAATTTGGCAAAATCGTGTGTAGTTGCGTACAAACAGCAGAATGCTTTCTCATCTCCATCTTTTTTATCTAGACTCCAATAAGCATCGTTCTCCGTTCCTATTTTCATCCATAATTTTTCGGAAGCATATTCACTCACTGTTTTCCCTGTTGCTCTTTGGATGATGAATCCTAACAGTTGTGAATTACCACTTTGATAGTTGAATATTTTCCCTGGAGTCGATATTAATTTCTGATGTATAGTTAATCCTAATAAATCACTTCCATAATAAGAAGCAGCATTATCCGAAAAAGGATTTTTACCGCTTTCCTCCCAGCTTAATCCAGAAGACATGGTCAACAAATCGCGAATGGTCACGACTTCCTTACCTCCTTCTTTAAATTTAGGAATATAGTTAATCACTGGCTCATCTACTGACTTAATCTTCCCTTCATCAATGGCACAACCGATCAACAAGCCAATCACGGTTTTAGCAGCAGAGAAACTATTTGTGTGAGCCGTATCGCTCCGTTCATCAAAGTATTTCTCAAACAAAATAGAATCGTTTCGAATCACAATAAAAGAGTGTGTTTCTAACTTTTGAAAATAATCAATTTCTGCTGGTGTTAAATTTGAGTGCGCATTTGTCTTTATGAAATTAAAAGGTTCATCTGCCTTTTTAACTGTCCGATTATGAAAAATATTTAAGTCATAAATTCCAGGACCTGTTTTACCTTGAAGATAGGTATTCCAAACTCCCTTATACAAGTAGAAGCGACCACTCAATATCACAATTAAATTAAGGGCCACCAAAAGGATAACCAAAAATTTAAACGCTATTTTAATTCTTTTTTTCAAAGTTCAAATTCAAAATTAAATAAGGTTGACATCTTCGTTTTTAAAATTTCCTCCACTTCATTCATTGGTACTTTCCTTCCCAATTCTTTTTCTAATGAAGTGACGCCTTTATCATCAATACCACAAGGGACAATATAATTAAAATAATCCAAATTTGCATTAATATTAAATCCAATTCCATGCATTGTCACCCAACGACTAGAGCGAACACCCATAGCACATATTTTTCGTGCCGTTGGCTTGTCAGCGTCTAACCAAACACCTGTGAAACCTTCGCTTCTTCCTGCTTCAACACCGTATTCTGCTAATGTTTGAATAACGGCTTCTTCCAGATAACGCATATATTTATGAATATCCGTAAAAAAGTAATCTAAATCAAAAATAGGATACATCACTAATTGTCCAGGACCGTGATAGGTAATATCACCTCCACGATTAATTTTATAGTATGTAGCATCGACTTTCTTTAAAAATTCCTCATTTAGTAATAAATGACTAACGTCGCCACTTTTACCTAAAGTAAAAACGTGTGGATGCTCACAAAATAGCAAATAATTCTCTGTATCTGGTGTAGGTAATTCCTTCCGTTTATCTATTTTACGTTGAATATTATCAGCAAATAATTTTTCTTGATAGTCCCACGCTTCTTTGTAATCCATCAAGCCTAAATGAGTGCATTTTACCTTTGTCATAATGCTTGCAAAATTACAAATAGATTACTATTATCGCACTATATTTACGTGTCCAGTTTTGGATAAAATAATGTCTTTAACAATATCGGTATATTCAATCTTCCAAACATACGTTCCAATTGGACAAGGAAGTCCTTTGTAGGTTCCATCCCAATAATCATCAAACCCTTTAATGGTGTGAATTAGTTCTCCCCAACGGTCATAAATATCAAGTGTGATATCATCTATATTGGCACCATAAATTCTAAACACTTCATTCGTTCCATTTCCATCTGGTGTAAAAGCATTCGGAATGTACAAAAGAGGATCATAAATTACTTTGATAATATCGGTTGCAATACAGCCATTTGTGTCAATATAGGTGATGGTATATTTGTAATCTCTGTTAGGAGTCGCAAATGGCTCCAAACAATCGGTACAACTTAAATATTCAGCTGGTGACCAACTGTAAGTGCCAGGATAATTAGTTACAATCCCTAATTGTGCTGCTTCATCGAAATAGCCATACACGTCAGGATTCGCCTGAACAATTGGCTTGGGATAGACCGTCACTTTCACGTTGGCTTTTGCTTGACAACCGAATGCATCGGTTCCTGTTACGCTATAAGTTGTTGTTGCATCTGGTTTTGCAGTAACAACGCTTCCTGAAAAATCGATAAATTTGACTGTTGGTATCCATGAGTAAGTGGACGCTCCACTTGCAAATAATGGTGCTGTTTGACCTGGGCAAATGGTTGTATCATTCCATGCTTTCACAATTGGACTTATGACAGTCACGAAAACACTATCTCGAATCGTTCCGCAGGCATTGGAGAAATCACAATAATAATAACGGCTTTGGTTAGGTGAAAGAGAAATAGCACTTCCTTGTGTTGCACTAATTCCGACATTTGGACTCCAAGTATAAGTACTCGCTCCACTTACTTGAACTACTGCCGATTTACCATTACAAATAGTGACACTATCTGGCATATTGGGCTGTGGTGGAAAAACAATTGAAATATTCGTCGTGCCTTTTAGCGGACAATTATTAGGTGAAATCCCCGTAACAGTATACGTTATATCAACGGGTGGTGTTGCCGTTGGATTGGCGATTGTTGGGTTATCTAAATAGGTTATTGGTGACCAAGTATATTGAATAGCACCATTAGCAGAAAGTGTTATGTTACTGCCAATACATAGTGTTGTATCATTGCTAACAGAGAGACTATCTTCAAAAACATGAACTGTTGTGTAAACGGTATCAATTCCACATTCATCTCCTTGAACAATGACCATAAAATCGGTTGTTGTGGGAACTTTTGCAATAGGATTAGCAATGTTAGGGTCGTTTAAATAATTCGCTGGACTCCATGTGTAACTATTTCCACCACTCGCTTGTAATTGTTGACCGACATTGGGACAAACAGAATCACTAGGAGCAATAGCTTCGGCCACAAATTCTTTCACAGTAACATCAAACTTTGATGTATCAGAGATAAAACAATTCTCTTCATCTTTCACTACAAAACTAACCGTGTACGTTCCTGGCTGTGAATAAGTATGTGATGGATTTAGTTGTGTGGAAGTGGCTCCGTCACCAAAGTCCCAGAAGAAGGTTCCGCCAGAAGTGGTTACATTGTTAAAGGTAATTGCATCTGGATAGCAGATGACAGGATTAATGTCGGTGATAGTGGTTTGAACAAATGAAATTTCAAATTTAAAAACGGCCATATTACAATTTGTGCTCTTATTCTTCGGTCCATAAACACCTGGTGTTGTCGTAAACCCATTCGGGCTACCACCACAAGCTGCACAAACAGAATGATAAATTTTTCCACTTTTATCAAATCGACTGGTGCCGCCGTCCACATGATTGGCGCTCGATGATACGCCACCGATGAACGTTCCGTATTTCAATCCCACAGCGTCGGGCTTTAAAACACCTATGTAAAAATTATTTCCATTTGTATTCGATTGATAAGCATCGCTTGTTATTGGAAGGCCTGTTGTAGAGCTGTGTATTGCTTGACTGTTATTTCGATTGACAGAACCTCCCCAACCTGCAAAGTAAATGTCATAACAATCAGAAACAAGGAATGCTGTCGGCGAAATATCAACCTGCTTAATTCCAGACCCGATTAAAGTAGACCATAATTCTGTCGAAAAAGTATTGTCGTATTTTTTAATAAACTGTCCTGAACTCGCTTGCCCATACTTTCCTTGAGTAATAGGCATTGCTCCTAATGTCTGACCAAAAACATAAATATTTTGAGCTAAGTCAAGTTGTAGAAAATAAATTTGATCGTAGGAAGACGTACCAACGAAAGAGCCTTTTAAGAGTTGGCCATTATTATTAAATTTTGCTATAAAGCCATCAGTGCCTCCATTCGTCGTTGTTTTAATACCATTTGGGAAAGTAAAATTAGAAGAAGTTGTTCCTCCAGCAACATACACAGAACCATCGTTAGCTACTTGAATAGAATAAGCCGCGTCAAATCCAGAGCCTCCTAAATAATTGGACCAAAGCATACTTGTCAAACCACCATTCATTTTAAAAACAACAGCATCTTGCCCACCATTACTCGTTGAAGATGTTCCGACAATAGGAAAATTGGTAGAGTATGTCGTGGAAGCCACGTAAACATTTCCCAAAGCGTCTAAAGTAATATCTCCTCGGAATTGGTCACCGTAATTATAATTTAATGCATTCAAGTTAACACCGTCATTACCCGTTCCTCCAACAAAAGTAGAAGCTAGTAGATTGGTTCCTGCAGCATTTAATTTTAGTACATAAATATCTGATCCAGAAGGGAAGCTAATATTATTTGCAGAAACGGTAGAACCTAAATTGAAAGTCGATTGAAACGCATTGGCAGTGATAGGAAAGTTATTGGATCCAGTTGTTCCAAAAACGTATATATCACCAGCTGCATTACTCACGATACTGTGTGGTGTTTCAGATGCCTTACCGCCTATATAGGTTGAATAAAGTAACTGCGTGCCATCTGAGGAGAATTTACTTATCGTCGCATCTACATTTCCACCGTTAAACGAATGACCATAAGCACCCGTTGTTGTTGGATAACTATTTCCGAAACAAATCCCTCCACCGAAAGCATTCCCTTGTGGGTCAGGAGCGGCGGTAAATCCCCAATTATCACTAGAAGAGCCCGTAAAAGTGGAAAAAGTTAAAATAGGATCTATTACTAATGGTAAGTTCTGATTATATCCATTCGGAAATTCAAAAGAGATAACATTGTTGGTCAACTTATAACGAACAGCTACCTTAATTTTATTACCATTTCCATCGACATTCCAAGCAATCGGAGTAGATTCTGTTACAGTACCCAATGGATGATTCATTTTAAAAGACCCGTCTTTTCGTATTTCTAATTGACTGAATCCATCGTATTGTATTTGTATTTTTTGCGCATCAGCATTCGATTGTAACAGGTAGTTAATTTCTAAAGCCTCATTATTTCCGAGGGTTTGTACATCAATCCCTGGGTAAACATCTTTTCGGAGAACTTCCGTATAACTATAAATTTTACTTTTCCATTTACTTTGATCATTCCCCAAAAAATAACTTCGGTAAAACGACGATTGATTTCCATTCTCAAATCGTGCATTTTGATTCCCGTTTAGGTATTTAATTTTAAGTGCATAATTGAAAGACTCTTCTTCATGTGATGCTTCTTCAATATCGTGATGGTGATTTGAATTTCGAAGTGAAATAGTGTAGCCTTCTCGGTCAAAATAAAGGTTTCCATTGGACAATTCGACGTTATACAATATCCGTGCATCCCATTGACCATGGTTGGGGTGCATATAAATATCCGATGATTGCCCGAAAGAAAAAACGGTAGCAAAAATTGAAAAAATAAGAAATATTGAAAGTCTCATTTGCTTTATCAAATCACTATTAAAACGGATTCATAACCAAATAGTTGTTTTGTTTCTCAACAAATAACCAAATTTTACATAAAGATAGTCATTTTTAAGCCAATAAAAAATTGTAAGTTTGCACCAAAGAAATTTTTAGGATGAGCGACGCTATCAAACACGAATGTGGAATTGCACTACTTCGATTAAAAAAACCATTAGAATTTTATCTTGAGAAATACGGGACCGCTTTTTACGGACTAAATAAACTCTATGTCCTGATGGAAAAGCAGTTTAACCGAGGGCAAGACGGAGCAGGATTAATGAATATAAAATTCGACATGCAGCCAGGAGAGCGTTACATTTCAAGACTTCGTTCTGTCGACAGCAAACCTACTCAAGCTATTTTTCAACATATTCACGAGCGTTTAAGACAAATTGGAAAAGAAGATCCTGAGAAATTAAAAGATATCGAGTACTTAAAAAAGAATGCAGGATTTACGGGTGAACTATTTTTGGGTCATTTAAGATACGGGACTTCTGGAGGAAATAACATAGAAAGTTGTCATCCATTTTTAAGACAAAATAACTGGATTACACGTAATTTAGCTGTTGCGGGTAATTTCAATTTAACGAATGTCGATGAATTATTCGATGTTTTGGTAAATATCGGTCAACATCCAAAAGAAAAATCGGACACGGTAACGGTATTGGAAAAAATCGGACATTTTCTCGATGAAGAAAACGATGAATTATACAGCCAATACAAACAATTAGGTTTTAGCCAACAAGATATTTACGCTAAAATTGCCCAAACATTAAATATTGAAAAAATTCTAAAACGTTCATCAAGCGATTGGGATGGTGGCTATACAATGGCTGGCGTTTTTGGTCACGGAGATGCGTTCGTACTTCGCGATCCTTCTGGAATACGACCTGCATTTTGGTATGAAAATGATGAAATTTGTGTCGTTGCTTCTGAACGCTCTGTGATACAAACAGCTTTCCGTTTAAAATACGAAGACATTTTAGAATTGGGTGCTGGAAATGCACTTATCATTAAGAAAAGTGGTGTGGTAACCGAAGTTTCAATTAATGAACCAAAAGAATTTAAGGCGTGCTCTTTTGAGCGCATTTATTTCTCTCGAGGAAATGATTATGAAATTTATGAAGAGCGTAAAAATTTAGGAAATTTAATCGTTGAGCCTGTTTTAAAAGCAGTCAATTACGATTTTGACAACTCCGTATTTTCATTTATCCCAAACACAGCAGAAACCGCTTTTTATGGAATGATTAAGGGATTGGAAGATCATTTAAACGAACGTAAATACAAAGAGATTCTTGCCTTAGGAAAGAATGTCGACGAGGAAAATTTAAACAGAATCATTTTCCAACGTGCCCGTATCGAAAAGATAGCCATCAAGGATGTGAAAATGAGAACTTTTATCACGCAAGATGCAGATCGCGATGATATGGTTTCACTTGTTTATGATATTACGTACGGTTCAGTTGTTCGTGGTAAGGATAACTTGGTCGTAATTGATGATAGTATCGTCCGTGGAACAACGTTAAAACAAAGTATTCTTCAAATTTTAGATCGACTAGAACCTCTAAAAATAATCGTTGTTTCTTCTGCTCCTCAAGTGAGATATCCCGATTGTTATGGTATTGACATGACACGAATGGGTGAATTCATTGCGTTTAATGCAGCTATTGAATTATTGAAAGAAAGTGGACAGGAACATATCATTGACGATGTTTACCGCAAATGTAAAGAGCAAGAAAATAGTCCAAAAGAGCAGGTGAAAAACTATGTAAGAGAAATTTACGCACCTTTTACTGTAGACGAAATCACTAATAAAATAGCGGTTTTATTAACCCCTGCAAATATCAATGCAAAGGTAGAATTGGTGTATCAATCTATTGAAAACTTACACAAGGCATGTCCTAAAAGTTTAGGTGATTGGTATTTTACAGGAAACTACCCTACTCCAGGCGGAAACAAAGTAGTGAATAAAGCTTTTATTAACTGGAAAGAAAATAAAAACGTAAGACCTTACTAAACTACACGTATGTCAAACAAGAAAAAAATACTCGTAACCGGCGGTGCTGGCTACATTGGCTCGCATACAGTTATCGAATTATATAACAATGGTTTTGAACCAATTATCTTAGATGACTTTCGAAATTCAGAAGAGTTTATCGTTGACCGTATACAAGAAATCATCAAGGATGAAGTACTCGTGTACAATGGCGCTTGTCAAGATGCAGAATTGCTAGAAGCTATTTTCGAAGTCCATAAAATTGAAGGAATTATTCATTTTGCAGCGTATAAATCAGTTGGAGAGTCGGTGGAGAATCCACTTCAATATTATGACAATAATTTAGGCTCACTCCTATCTATGCTTCGTTTTATCGAGGATTATAATGTGAAGAATTTTGTTTTTAGTTCCTCTTGTTCCGTTTACGGTGATCATCCACAATTGGGAAATGGTGTTACGGAAGATATCCGTGAATTACATCCGCAATCTCCATATGCAAATACGAAACTTGTAGGTGAACAAATTATACAAGATTGGAAAGTGAATACACCAGACACCAATGTTTGTTTACTGCGTTATTTTAATCCTATTGGCGCTCATCCAAGTGCTTTAATTGGTGAATTACCAATTGGTGTTCCAAACAATTTATTACCTTTTATCACACAAACAGCAGCTGGAATTAGAGAACATTTAACTGTTTTCGGGAAGGATTATAAAACAACTGATGGTACTTGTGTTCGAGATTATATCCATGTCGTTGATTTAGCAAAAGCACATGTTAAAAGTTTAGAATGGTTGGAAAGTCAAGACAATACAATAGAAATTCTTAATGTAGGAACCGGAAAAGGCTCTAGTGTTTTGGAAATTGTCACTAAATTTGAAACATTAACGAATTTATCATTAAATTGGTCGTATGGTGAAAGACGAGCGGGAGATGTTCCTGTCGTTTTTGCCAATAACCATAAAGTTAAAACAGTATTAGGCTGGTCTCCTGAATATACCGTAGATGACGCTATCATGCATGCGTGGGAGTGGCAAAAAAGTTTAAAATGAAATTGATATTTGTATTTTTATTTTCTTTGTTTTTTATCTTTCCAAATGCATTTGGTCAAAAGAGAGACACGTTGATCGCCTCTAAAATTAAACCCAGTCTTTTTTGGCACTATACTGGAATCAGACCCACAAATAACGTTTGGGTTCCTCGTTATGACCGCTTAATGATTGATATCAAATACAATGACTTAGTCAATCCCGCGGCCATTCATATTTTTAATAATAGGTGGAATTCTATCGGCTTCAATACACAATTTGTTTTTGACATTCCGATGAATACTCGAAACACTGCTGGATTTGGTATTGGTATCGGCTATCAGTTTTCAAAATTCGTACACAACACATCTGTTCAACCAATTACTGGTCGGAATTATGACTTTGTAGATTCGGTATATTTCGATCGTTCTATACTACGAACACATGCGTTTTTTATCCCTGTCGAATTTCGATTCCGTACAAAAGGATTACAACATTTCAAATTCCATATTGGTACCAATATTGGGTATCGTTATGGAAATAACAAAATCTATCAAGGAGACACGAGAACAAGAACGAGAACTGGCAAAATGGGTAACTTCCAATGGCTCTATTTAGATGTTCATGCTCGTTTAGGTATCCGAAATGTGGCTATCATCGTTTCCGCTGATATGTTCCCTATTTTTTCAAAAACAACGACTAAGACAATTCCTATTAGTCTTGGAGTAACACTTTCTCTTTTCTAAATAAAATAGAGTTTGCCTCTAAATTCATCGGTAAGTTCAAGTTGTAATTCGTGATTTTCAACTTTTACAATTATCTTTGCGTGTTATTATTCAAATAGACAACTAAATGAGTTCAAAATATCAAGAGTATAAAGGATTAAATCTTCCAGATGTTGCTTCATCAGTCATGGAAAAATGGGAAACTGAAAATGTGTTCCAAAAATCGATTGATACACGTGAAGGAAATCCACCATTTGTGTTTTTTGAAGGACCACCATCTGCCAACGGATTACCGGGAATTCACCACGTTATGGCGCGCTCGATAAAAGATATTTTTTGCCGTTATAAAACACTCAAAGGTTTCCAAGTGAAGCGTAAAGCAGGTTGGGACACACACGGTTTACCCGTTGAATTGGGCGTTGAAAAAGAATTAGGCATCACTAAAGAAGATATCGGAAAGACGATAACCGTTGACGAATACAATCAAAAATGCCGTGAAGCAGTTATGCGCTACACAGATATTTGGAACAAGTTGACCAAAGACATGGGCTATTGGGTAGATATGGAAAATCCATACATTACGTATGAGTCTAAGTACATGGAAACTGTTTGGTGGTTATTGGGTCAATTGTACAACAAAGACATGATGTACAAAGGTTACACGATTCAACCCTATTCGCCAAAAGCGGGAACAGGACTTTCTTCTCACGAGTTGAATCAACCTGGTTGCTACCGCGATGTAAAAGACACGACAGTTGTGGCACAGTTTAAAATGGTGGACGGTCAACAAACCCCTTTTGGACTAAATTCAGATATTCATTTCCTCGCTTGGACAACCACACCTTGGACCTTACCTTCTAATACAGCTTTGGCCGTTGGACCCAAAATCGATTATGTTTTAATTAAATCATTCAATCAATATACGTTTGAGCCGATTCAAGTGGTAGTGGCTAAAAACTTAGTGAATTATCAATTTTCAAAAGGCTATAAATTAGCAGAGACAAACGACGAGTTAACAAGTTACAACGCTGGTGATAAAATCATTCCTTACGCTGTTGTAGGAGAATGCAAAGGTGCTGACTTAGTCGGAATTCGCTTCGAACAATTATTACCGTACGCTTTACCGTACGAAAATGCCGACAAAGCATTTCGCATCATTTCTGGTGATTTCGTCACTACGGAAGATGGAACAGGAATCGTACACATCGCACCTACATTTGGAGCAGATGACGCTAAAGTAGCCGCAGAAGCGGGCGTTCCTGGCATGTTAGTTTTAGACGAAACAGGAAAAGCCGTTCCGTTGGTTGATCTACAAGGGAAATTCCGTCAAGAGATGGGAGAATTTGCTGGATTGTATGTCAAAAATGAATACTACGATGACGGTCAAGCACCGGACAAATCAGCTGATGTTTTATTGTCTATCAAGTTAAAAACAGAGAACAAAGCGTTCAAAGTAGAGAAATACGAACACAGCTATCCACATTGTTGGAGAACGGACAAACCGGTTTTATATTACCCGTTAGATTCATGGTTTATTCGCGCTTCTCGGGTAAAAGAACGTATGATGGAATTAAACAATACCATCAACTGGAAACCAGCATCTACTGGAACGGGTCGTTTCGGAAAATGGTTAGAAAATGTCAACGATTGGAACTTGTCACGTTCGCGTTATTGGGGAATTCCCATTCCTATCTGGACTTCCGAAGATCGATGCGAACAAATTATGATTTCTTCTATCGAGGAATTAAAATTGGAATGTGAAAAAGCCGTTGCTGCCGGAGTAATGGACGAAAATCCATTAGCAGATTTCGTAGCGGGCGATATGTCAAAAGAAAACTACGGCAAAGTAGATTTACATAAAAATCACATGGACAAAATCGTGTTGGTTTCTCCTTCTGGAAAACCGATGAAACGAGAAGCGGACCTTATTGACGTTTGGTTTGATTCGGGTTCAATGCCGTATGCACAATGGCACTACCCTTTTGAAAATAAAGAAATGATTGACGGTCACCAAGGTTTTCCGGCGGACTTTATCGCAGAAGGTGTCGATCAAACAAGAGGTTGGTTTTACACACTTCATGCTATCGGAACGATGGTTTTTGATTCCGTAGCGTATAAAAATGTTATTTCAAACGGTTTAGTATTAGACAAGAACGGTCAGAAAATGTCTAAACGTTTGGGTAATGCAGTCGATCCGTTCTCTACTTTAGATAAATACGGTCCAGATGCCACACGTTGGTACATGATTACGAATGCACAGCCGTGGGAGAATTTAAAGTTTGACTTAGATGGAATTACCGAAGTGCAACGAAAATTCTTTGGCACACTTTACAATACCTATTCGTTCTTCTCGCTGTATGCAAACATTGACGGATTCGATTATTCTGAAGAAGAAATTGCGTTAGAAAAACGACCTGAAATCGATCGTTGGGTTTTATCAAAATTGAATACGCTTATTCAACAAGTGGACGAAGCTTTTGCGACGTACGAACCGACTAAAGCAGGTCGATTGATTCAAGATTTCGTGAGCGATCAGTTATCCAATTGGTACGTGCGTTTATGTCGTCGTCGTTTCTGGAAATCAGACGATTCGCAAGACAAACTATCTGCTTATCAAACGTTATACACGTGTTTGGAAACTGTTGCTATTTTAGGTTCGCCTATTGCACCTTTCTTTATGGATCAGTTGTTTAGCGACTTGAATAAGGTAACAGGTCGAAATAAAGTCGTTTCTGTTCATTTAGCAGATTTTCCGAAAGTAAATACTTCAATAATCAACGAAGAGTTGGAAGCACAGATGGAAATCGCACAAAATGTTTCTTCGCTTATTCTTGGATTGCGTAAAAAAGAACGTTTAAAAGTACGTCAGCCGTTGCAAAAGATCATGATTCCGACTTTGAGTGAACAATTCACCAAGAACATTACACACGTTGCCGATTTGATTTTATCGGAAGTGAATGTGAAAGAATTGGAATTGATTGACGAAGGAAACGGCATGTTAGTCAAATCTGTAAAACCTAATTTCCAAACGATTGGACCAAAGTACGGCAAGCAAATGAAAGCAATTGCTGGAATTGTGAATGGTTTCAATCAAGAGGACATAGCCAAACTTGAAGCGAACAACGGTTGGAAAGGAACCATAGAAGGACACGAAATTGAATTGGACTTGAGTGATTTCACCATTGCAGCACAAGACATTCCAGGATGGTTAGTGGCTTCTGAAAATGGGTTGACAGTGGCTTTAGATATCACTTTGAGCGAAGGATTGAAAAACGAAGGTATCGCGCGAGAATTGATCAATAGAGTTCAAAACTTACGTAAAGATTCTGGATTGGAAGTAACCGATAAGATTACACTTTCCATCGAAACAGCAGTACCTTTAAAAGCTGCCATTGAAGCAAACCAAGCGTATATTGCAACTGAAGTTCTTGCGTTAAATATTGAGTTTAAAACACTAAATAACGACGCTACATTGGTCGGATTGGTAGAAGAAGAAGATACGAAAATTGCATTAAACAAAGCATGAAAAAAGTGTGCTAGTAATAGCACACTTTAACTATCGTTTGTGAAGTAAAAGTATTATTCCAATCAAAATCAGCACTATACCCTAGCCATGGATGAAAACCAGCTACTTTGGTAAATCCTAAAGTCATCCTATCGACAGGATGCTGGGAAAGTGTTGGATGATGGCTCATGGCGTGGTAGTTTTTGGTTTTTTCTTGAAGGAGAAGGTGTAATTGAGACCGAGTGATAAGTTTATTTTGTGAAACCATACAACTTCTTTTAAAG
>JBEBRN010000040.1:0-26753 GCA_040394775.1 Taishania pollutisoli | reverse complement strand
ACACGTATGACCCATGCGCCAAAAACGTCCGTCTAAATTGGTCTTCGTACAAAGGCTGGAACGGTGCTATTAGCTATGTCATTTTCAAAGAAACTGCACAAGGTTGGGTGGCCGTCGACACGATAATTAATAGCTATACCAAATTATTTTCCGTAGCAAATGAGGATTCCACTGCTATATTTATCAAAGGTATCAGTTTAAACGGTACTGTCGCTTTTTCGAACCTTATCAAAATAGTTAAAATTGCCAGTCAAGTTCCTTCGTATCATTATACCAAAGTTGCAACTGTTCAACAAGACGCGGTTTTAATCAAACATTATATGGAAGTTTTACCATATATGACCGAATTAGTCATTGAGCGAAAGAATGGAAATACCTTTGAAGAAATTGGAAGAGTCACTATCAATGGACCTGAAAATGAATATTTAGACACAAAAGAAATCGATGTAGATGAAGCGTCCTATACGTATCGCGTTTCGTATTTAGATAGTTGTGGATTTACTGTCAATCCTGCGAATGAAGTGACGACTATTTTAGCAAAAGTGAACCAAGTGAATGAAGCTTCCATGACATTGAATGTGCATTGGTCACCTTATTCCGTATTTGATGGTGGCGTAGCACATTACGAGTTATACCGTTCTATCAATGGCGTTTATCAATGGCCTGCAATATTCGTTGGTTCTGGAAATCAACTCAACTTTGAAGATCAACTCGATGAAAACATCATCATGGACGGAAAAGTGTGTTACTATGTCGTAGCTATTGAAGGTCAAAATGTCTTTGGATTTATAGAAGAAAGTCAATCAAATGAAGTCTGTTATGTCTTTGATCCAGTGATTTATATTCCGAATGCTTTTACACCTGGCGGACATAATCCTATTTTCTTCCCTGTCATTAACTTGGCAGAAATTCAGCATTATAGCATGGTTATTTTCGACCGTTGGAACAATGTTATGTTCACTTCTGATGATATCAAAATCGGTTGGGATGGCATCATGAATAACGGAATGAAAGCTCCTTTTGGCGTTTACGGCTATCAAATAAATGTATTAGATGGCAATGGAAAGGAAATCCGAAAAATGGGACATGTTGCGCTAATTCGTTCGAATATCGAATGATTGATTTTAATGCTTATCCGTAACTTTCTCCAAAAAGGTGAACTTAATTCATTATCAACAATATAGCCAACAGAAGTTCATAATATAGTTTGTTGTACATAGGTTAAATGTATTTATTTTGAAGAAATTAAAAATAAAACAGAGTCTACAAACAGTTTATTTGGAGTTGTTTTATTTTGATATGCTGAGTTACAATTCGTAATGATGTTTGAAATTTCAATTCTTTATTTTCTTTTACTTTTTGTCCGTCAAAAAGTAACAAAAAGCTCGTCGCCATAATCTTTTTCGCCACCCAAATCTTCCTCATTGCCTACAAAAATAAAACTCGCTAGCGCTCAAACAGTTATTTTTGTAACGGCAATTTACCTTCGGTGCTACTTCGTGGTCGTCGTTTGTGTCCCGGCGAAAAAATCAATTCCGATTCTACATCGGAACAGGTTACGACATCCTAATCCGTCGTTGAGTTTTGGATACTCGTATGTTTAAGGTCTAAACACTAAGAAAAGATTACATTCACAGTAGATTCTTGAAGAATCCTTAGCGACTACTTCGGTAAACTCAGCACATCGCATTGTGCATTCAATTCGACAGAATCACTGCATCGAATTGCGGTTAAAAACAAACGAAATCCTAATCTGACGTTGCATTTTGATTTTTAAGAGAAAACCTGAAGTATCCCTAAAAACAGCAATGGTAATCCTGAACAACTTTCTACAAGTAGTGAAAAATAATAATCTTTATTGGTCTTTTTAGAAAAATAGATTAGCACCATTGTTATTAAGTAGGTGAAGGAAAAAGCAATCAGATACAATGGCTCCAAGTAAAATAGGGCAATAATCAATGAGAATGTTGTTAAGATGTATGCCAGCACCTTCGTTTTTTGTACGCCAATAATATGAGGAAAAGTGACCACATGACCTCTATCAACTTCCATATCATGAATATCAAAGGGCAAAGTCAAAGCGGTGACAAATAAAAAGGTCATTCCGAAAATAGGTAAATTAAAGACTTCAAAACTAAGCCAAGCATTCATCAAACCCCAAACGAGTCCAACATAGAAGACTTTCAAAAAAGGGATTTTCCGAATATTAATTTTGAGAAATGAACTATTGTATAAAAGTCCTAAAAAACAGATAATTGCCAACTTGTACAATCGTTCGATATTATGATTTTGTATGATTAAAACAACACAAACAATTGCTGCTATAAAATTGAAAACTAATACCTTACGTATGTTAGATGAATATTGAAACTCGGTATAAAGATAACCGCTAAAATAGGTGAGAAAAAGGAGAAAAAAGGTAGGGAAACGAAATGTTTCCTGCTCTAACATGAAAAAAGAAGCTAGTAAAGTTCCCATCAAAGAAACGTACAACTGGCTATCAATAATATATTCCTTTAACGCTTTCAAACTAATTCTGTCGTTTTAAATAGGACTTTAAAAGTAACCGTTTCTTTTAGAAATAAACTCTTTTTTTGATTAATTTGATTGGTCAAGCTTCATTCTCTAAAGATTTCGCTAGCGTTTCGTAATGAAATTTGAATCCCAATTCTTTAATTTTTTCATTGCTCACTCTTGATCCATTTAAAAGCATCGTCGCCATTTCACCAAATAACAATTGGATGGCAAAAGTAGGAACATTGGGTAAAAAAGTCTTCTTATTAAAATGGGATAAAAAGTCTTTTGCCAATTCATTCATCGTAATATGTTCGGACGAAACAGCATTAAAAATTCCACTGATTTCTGGATGTGTCAATAGAAAATCATACAATCGGGTCAGGTCACGCATATCAATCAACTCCATATATTGTTTTCCAGTTCCCACAGCTGGATTAATTCCTCTCTTCGCTAACGGCGCCATTTTTTGATACATTCCACCACCTTTTCCGACAACAACTCCTTTTCGTAAAATAATGACGCGTGCTCCTAATCCTAAAAATTGTTTCGCTGCATTTTCCCATTGACTACAAACGGCCCCTAAAAAGTCATTCCCTTTAGAGGAAGCTTCATCAAAAACAATGTCAGTCGTAATCGCTCCATAATAACCAACAGCCGACGAAGAAATAAGCGTTTTTATGGGGAAATTATTTTCTGAAATGTATTTATAAAGTAACTGTATAGAATTTACGCGACTATCGACTACTTCTCTTTTTCGTTTTTCTGTCCAACGTTTTTCACCAATATTAGCCCCCGTCATGTTGATAATGGTATCTACATCTTCAAATGCTTCTTCGTCAATATATGCTTTTTCAATATCCCATTGATAGTAATTTACATTCTCATTTCCGGATAGTTTGTTACGCGATAAAACCGATAATTCATAGCCTTTTCCACTTAAATAGGAAATCAATGCTTTCCCTACAAATCCTGTTCCACCAGCGATTAATATTTTACTCATGTTTTCATTACTTTAATGCTTTCCCATACACTTCCAACGCTCTTTCTCTTGCAAACGAATGAGCAACGATTGGCTGAATGTATTCCTCGGTGCCATATTCTGGCACCCATTTTCGAATATACGAAAAATCTTTATCAAATCGCTCGGTTTGTCGATCTGGGCTAAAAACTCTGAAATAGGGTGCTGCATCACAACCGCTTCCTGCTGCCCATTGCCAGTTTCCATTATTCGCAGACAAATCATAATCATTCAGCTTTTGAGCAAAATAAGCTTCTCCCCAACGCCAGTCGATTAATAAATGCTTGCATAGAAAACTTGCCACGACCATTCGCACGCGATTGTGCATAAATCCAGTAGTGTTCAATTGACGCATTCCTGCATCTACAATTGGATAACCTGTTTGTCCATCACACCAACGCTGGAATTCAGTCTCATTATTTCGCCATTCAATATAGTCGTAACGTGACTTAAATGATTGATGAACCACCTTGGGAAAATGATATAAAATCTGCATGAAAAATTCTCGCCAAATCAATTCTGACAACCAGGTTTGATTGTGTTCCAAAGCAAATTTCACACATTGACGAATACTAATCGTACCGAAACGCAAAGCAATTCCGAGTTGAGTCGTCAATTCCATCGCTGGATAATCTCTGTATTTATCGTATTCATCAATAATCGCAGGATTCAATTTAGGTGCTTTAAACAACATATCTGTTTTTTCAAACCCTATTGCTGCTAAAGAATGAATCGGAGAATGCGTTTGTTGGAGAAAGTTTCCCGAGTTGATTGAGACCGTTTGATAATTTTTTTCCGATAGATTTTCTCGCCACTTTTTTGCATAAGGTGTATAAACAGTATAAGGCGTTCCGTCTACTTTAAGAATGTCTTTTTTGTCAAAAATCACTTGGTCTTTGTACGCTTTAAGTGAACTATTTTTCAACTTTAAGAAATTATAAACAGCAGTATCTCTTTCAATTCCAAACGGTTCGTAATCGTGATTACAATAAACGTCTTGAATGTCGTACTTTTCAGAAAGTTCAGTGAAAACTTCCAACGGATTTCCCAAAAAGGTGGTCAATTTGGAACCGTATTTTTTTAATTCAGCGTTAATAGTGGTTAGCGCTAGGTGAATATAATCGACTCGTCTATCTTTTTTATCGTCGAGTTTTTCTAAAATAGTGGTATCAAAAATAAAAATAGGTAACACTGGAAAACCAGAAGATAAAGCATGATATAGACCAACATTGTCTTCTAATCGTAAATCTCTTCTAAACCAGAATACGACAATCTTATTTTCCATTTAAAAACGGACTTTCTTTATCGTGTTTTACCCAAATTAAACGTGAAATATCATAACCCACTTCTTCTGCAATTTTTAAATATTCTTGCTTAATGCTTTCTGGAATTGTTTTCTCTCGTGAAAGAATCCACAAGTAGTCCAAATCTTTTCCTGCTATCAATGCGTATTTATAGTTTTCATCTAAAGCAATAACGTTATAGCCTGAATAAAATGGTCCAAAAAAGCTCACTTTCAATGCAGCAACCTCTTTGCTATTTCTAAACTTAGCCACACCATCTGCTGATTTCCATTCATCTGTTTTGAAGTTGTGACCGCTATTCAATACGCTTACATTTCCTTTTTTATTCAAGCTGTATTGCGCCATTGTATTATCTAAATCCTTTTCAAAGCGAAAATCGAAACGCGCTATTTCGTACCAAGTCCCTAAATAACGATTGACATCAAAGTTACTGACAGGAGTTGCTTTTGGCGGAATAGAAGCACATGACGTCAAAAAAGACATCCATCCAAGCGCTAATGTTGCTCCAGCAATTATTTTATATTTTTTCATCTGTAAAAGTTTTAAATCGTTTAAATAAATAAATCACCAATAGAAATTGAGCATAGCCATAAACGGCATCTTCAATAGGTATGGTTAATAGTCGGATATTCAAAATTTCATCCGGATTATAATTCACAATCGGTGCAGCCAAACCTGTTCCTGTCAACACACCGTTTACCATAAAAAAACCAGGCAATAAAACCATAAAAGCAAACGACGCTTTACCAATCCAATCTACTTTTGCCACATAATACAAATACGCAATCGTTGCGGCAACCACCAATCCTGTGACAAAAGGATAAATTCTGTCGTGAAAGCCAATCGCTACTCCAACACCCACTATTATAGTTATCCAAGTTAGGTATTTATTGAATACATTGGTCCAATTTAAGTTGAAAAATTTATCCAAACAGTAATACGTGAAGACACACGCAAATGGAATACAGAAAAAGAAAAGCCATTCTTCCAACGGCAATCCAAGAATAACCACGCCAGTCGTATAGCTCGTATCGAACCACCAAACGCCCATTTTGGTAAACCATACATCCCACGCAATGAAAGGAATGGCAGCCACAAAAGCTGCTTTTAAATAGGCCCCAAAATGTTTATTGAATAAAATACGACGATCAAATGAAGCAATAAAGCAAACAATAATCGTTAAGAAATCAATCCATAAATAGGTATACGGTTTCATGCGTGTTTTTTATTAAAATACATTTTGAAATATTTCACAGGTACCCACAAAAAGCCAAAACACTCCCCTTCTTCTTTGCTCAAATGTTTATGATGCTGTTTATGCGCGCGACGAATCGCCAGTAAATAGGGATTTTGTGTGTTCCTTAAAAATGGGATGCGCTGATGAATAAAAATATCGTGAACGAAAAAATAAGCCATTCCATAAATACTGATTCCTAAACCAATGTAAAAAACATAGTTATATCCAAGTGTACTGCCATAATACATTACCGCAATAGCCGGAATAGCAAAAATGACAAAGAAATAATCATTTTTTTCGAGTTGACCTTCATTACTATGGTCATGATGATCGGCGTGTAAAATCCATAAAAAACCATGCATGATGTATTTATGAATTAGCCAAGTAGCACCTTCCATTGCAAAGAATACTGCTAAAACTATTAGAAAATTCATGCTTTTTTGTTATTTGAGTTAAACAATTCATCTGCAATTTTAGTACGATAGTCAAAAATCTCCGCTAATTTATTACGAACAATTAAACGGTTTACAATTCTTCCTAGAAAACCCAAAGGTAACTCATAATCAATCGTATCTTTCATTAAAACACCTTTTTCATTCGGTATAAATTCGTGCTGATGATTCCAATATTTGTAGGGTCCTTTTTCTTGAAAATCAGTAAAACTCTTTCGATCTTCCACTTGCGTAATACGTGTTTTCCATTTCAGCGGAATTTTCATCAACGGCGTCACCGTATAATCGATTTCCATTCCTGCATACATAGGAATACCTTCCACTGCTGAATGCACCACAAATCCCATCTCTTTCGGCGTAATGCGCGCTAGATTTTCGGGAGAAGAGAAAAACTTCCAAGCGGTTTCTAGGTCACAATTGAGTTGCTGTGATTTTTGTAATTGATATCTCATTTTACATCTAATATTTTGTAAATCATTACAATAAGGTTGTTTTATATTGAACATAACTTCGCAACATCAACGACATTTTCTTGGAATTAGGAATGCGTACACGATCCGAAATTATTTTCTCAGCAGATGTTTGTTGAATTTTCTTAAACAACGACACATAATAACGGTAGGCCAAATACACTCCAAATTTCGCTGAAACGGGTAGCTTTTTAATACCAATTAAAGCCTCTTTAAATTCTGCTTCGATGTCTTTTTCAATTTCAATTTTTACTGTATTATTAAATACTTCCATGTCAATTCCAGGGAAATACGTTCTACCTAAAATCTGATAATCGTCTTTTAAATCCCGTAAGAAATTGACTTTTTGAAACGCCGAACCTAATTTCTTCGCATACGGTTTCAATGCTTCATATTCTTCTTTATTTCCGTTGGTGAAAACCTGTAAACACATCAAACCAACGACTTCGGCTGAACCATAAATATATTCATCGTACAAATCCGAATTGTAATCCACTTTTTGTAAATCCATTTCCATACTGTGAAGGAATTGGTCGATTAACGTTCTGTCAATGTTATATTTATGCACCGTTTCTTGGAAAGATTGCAAAAGCGGATTCAACGAAATTCCTTCTTCCAACGCTAAATCTGTTTCGTTTTTAAAGCGATTCAGTAATCTTTCTTTATCGTAATCGTGGAAGCTATCCACAATTTCATCTGCTAAACGGACATAGCCGTAAATAGCATAAATAGCAGGACGAATGGAAGGCAATAATGCCAAAATCCCCAACGAAAAACTGGTACTATACTTTCGTGTCGTGCTCTTGCTTACCTCGTACGATAATTCATCAAATAATTTTTTCATAATAGTATTTTCTAAAGGTTATTTACTTCAAGCGCCACAATTTTTCCCGAAATAATAGACGGTGGAACGCCTGGACCAGGAACGGTTAATTGCCCTGTGTAAAACAAATTTTTAATTTTCTTGTTATTGATTTTTGGCTTTAATACAGCCGTTTGTGACAAGGTGTTCGCCAAACCATACGCATTTCCTTGATAAGCGTTGTAGTCATTCACAAAGTCACTGACACAATAGCTCTTTTTGTAAACTATCTTAGTAGCTAAATCAGTCATTCCTGTGATTTTTTCGATTCGCGAAAGCATTTCAGTTAGGTACTTTTCTCTGGTACTTTCGTCATCGTCAATTCCAGTGGCTAAAGGCATCAATAAGAATAAATTCTCTTTATTTTCAGGTGCCACATTTGGATCGGTCTTTGACGGACAACATACATAAAACAACGGTTTTTCTGGCCATTTTTTATCGCCATAAATACTATCAATATGTTCGTCTAAATCATTCTCGAAGAACAAAGTATGGTGTTTTAAATTAGGAACACGCTCATTTATTCCGAGATAAAATATCAAGCTAGAAGGTGCGAACGTGCGTTCTTCCCAATATTTTTCGGTGTAATTCCTTTCCTCTTTCGGTAAAAGCGTTTCTGTGTGATGGTAATCTGAAGAAGCAATTACGGCATCAAATTCATGAATTTCACCATTGATTACTAAAGAAGTTACCTTCCCATTATCTGTATTTATTTTCGATACATTTTGATTAAAGTGAAAAGTCGCTCCTTGTTGCTCTGCCACTTTTTTCATTCCTACCACCAATTGATGAAAACCACCCATCGGATACCACGTTCCTAAAGCATAACCGCCATAATTCATCAAGCTATAAAGTGCTGGAATATTTTTAGGAGAAGCACCTAAGAAAATTACAGGAAATTCCATCAGTGCTTTCAATTTCGGATGTGTAAAATACTTTCCTACGTAACTTCTGAAATTGGTTAACAAATCTAACTTCAACGCACTTTTGGCAATTTTCGGCGAAACAAATTCCCACCAACTATAACAGGGTTTGTTGACAAATTGTTGCATGCCAACTTCGTATTTGAATTTAGCCGCTTTCATGAAAGTATCCAATCTGTTTCCAGCACCGGGTTCTAACGCTTCGAAAAGTTGTTTCAATTCTTCATACGATTCAGGAACAGCAACTTTACCATCCGAAAAGATCATTTCAAACTGTGGATTAAGCGAAACAAACTCGAAAAAATCGGTTGCACGCGTTCCAAAATCTTGAAAAAATTGATCTATAATATCAGGCATCCAATACCAACTTGGACCCATATCAAAGGTGAAACCATTATCCGTGGTAAACTGCCGTGCGCGTCCTCCAGGTTGGTCGTGCTTTTCAAACACATGTACTTCATTCCCAGCTTTAGCAGCATACGCCGCAGCGGAAATTCCAGAAAAACCAGCACCTATTATTGCAATTTTCTTTTTCATTGATTAATTCATATTGGTTTTCTTCAACACCTCTAACAAAGCAGAAGGGTCTAAGTTCTCACAGTAAATTGGATGATGAAATTCATCGAGTTTGTTTAGTAAGCGAATCAGTTCCATCTTTTCCTCGTAATCTAAATCACCGGTCACCATTTTTGTCGCTTGACGAATATTATCCATCTGTTTTTCCAGTGCTGTTAAACCTTTTTTATTTATCTCAATTACTTTACTTCTTTTATCCGTTTTCGAATTCGTTTGATTTACCCATCCGCTGTCAATCAATCGTTTGATAATCTGCATTCCAACAGGTTTATCTTGAATGTTCTTTTTGATTAATTCCATTTTGGTCATCGCTCCAAACGCTTTCAGATTTATGAGATATATAAAATCTTCTTGAGTAGAAAACTCTGAATTGTGTATCGCCGATTTCGAGTAATTTTTCGCATAACGATTCATGTGAACAATCAAGGTATTGATAACACTTTCAGCACTTCGCCCATTTTCTTTTCCTTCCCAATTTGGTTCTTCTTTTGGAATTTCCTCTTTAAAAGAATTCACCATCCATTGTTTGAATCCATTTATAGTAGATGCGTATATTTCCTTTTTAGCATTTTCTTTTTCAAAATCCTGCACTAAATCCAGCACATCTTTTATCAAATCGTAATTCATAATCTTCTTTTAAAACTATTAATTAGTTCACAAATATACTACTTTTTAAAATAATAGTATAATTTAATACGTTATTTTTAATATTAACCAATAATTAGTTTACTTTTGTACTATATCATGTATTCAATTTTATGAAAAATATTTTTTCTATTATACTATTGGTTGTCTGTTTTTCAAATGCTTACGCGCAAAACACGAGTGTCGTAACGGGAACTGTAAAAGACAAAAACACTCAAGAAAATTTAATTGGCGTGATTGTCATTCTAAAAGGAATGGATACATTGAAGGCTTTCACTGATGAAAATGGTGCTTTTAATATTACTGCACCTGTTGGAAAGTATAATTTAGAAACAGCATATGAAGGTTACAAACCCTTCTTTAGTTATAATATCAATCTGAACTCAGGAAATGCACAAGTCGTGCAAATTGAATTGGAAGTTCAAGCAGAAGAAATTGAAGGAGTCAAAATAAATGCATCAAAGTCTGTTCGAGCAACAGATATGATTACACCTTTATCCACACAAAAATTAACATCGGAAGAAATCAAAGTCAATCCGGGAGGAAATTTCGACGTTTCAAAAGTAATTCAAGTTCTACCTGGTGTCGCCGGTGGAGCAACGCCGAATAGAAATGACATTATTGTAAGAGGTGGTGGTCCAAGTGAAAACGTCTATTATTTAGATGGTATAGAAATTCCTGTTTTAAACCACTTTCAAACACAAGGTGCAAGTGGTGGTGCAACAGGAATTTTAAACGTTTCATTTATTAGTGACGTTCAATTGACCTCATCGGCTTTTGATAGCCGTTATGACAATGCACTCGCTTCGACTATTGTCATCAAACAACGGAACGGAAATCCGAATAAATTCAGTGGAAATGTCCGTCTTTCTGGAAGTGAAGTCGCCGCTACTTTAGAAGGTCCTTTGAGAAAAAAGACAACTTATATGCTTTCCGCTAGAAGATCGTATTTGCAATTTTTGTTCAAATTAATCGATTTGCCTATTCGTCCCGATTATTGGGATTTTCAGTACAAAGTCAATCATAAAATCAATAACAAAACAGAGCTGACATTTATCGGCATTGGTACTATTGACAACTTTAAATTAGCGATTCCAAAAGAAGCCGATGCGAATACCGCTTATATCAATCGAGCTAACCCACTTCTGAAACAATGGAATTATACGGTTGGTGCATCGTTGAAACGTTTGATTAACAAAGGTTATTTCACCGTTGCGTTGAGTCGAAACATGTTTTTCAACGGAGCCGATCGCTATGAAAACAACGCTTTGAAAAGTGGTGATAAATTACTCAGCCTGAAAAGTCATGAAATTGAAAACAAATTGAGAGTCGATTTCAATCAATTTTTGAACGGTTGGAAATTCAGTTATGGCGTGAGTGCGCAATATGTGAAATACGATTTGAATTTATTCAATACGGTAAAAGAGGAATTGACCGATTCAGTCGGGAATGTCATACTACCAGCAATTAGTTTTACGACTAAATCAGCGATTGAGTTTTTCAAATTTGGCGGGTATGCCCATTTGAGTAAGTATTTTTTCAACGAGAAACTATTAGTCACAGGTGGTTTTCGTACCGACATGAATTCTTATACGAAGACGGGTTTCAATCCTTTGAAAACAGTTTCGCCAAGACTTTCTATTTCGTATGCTTTCAATGAAAAATGGAACATTTCTGGCTCTGTTGGAACCTACTATAAATTACCCGTATACACTGTCTTAGGTTTCAGAGATTCATCGAATAATCTTGCGAATAAAAACATGGAATACATCAATGCAACTCATTACACTATTGGCACACAATTTATCCCAAGAAATGATTTGCGTTTCACCTTTGAAGTGTTTTACAAAGATTACCGTAATTATCCCGTTTCATTGACAGATGGTATTTCCTTAGCCAATGTGGGGACTGATTTTTCTGCCGTTGGTAACGATAGTTATTCTTCCACCGGGAAAGGGCGTGTTTTCGGAATAGAAGCCTACATGCAACAAAAATTGGTAAAAAACTTATTTTACATTATCAGTGCGACCGTTTACAAATCTGAATTCTCTGGTGTAGATGGAAAATTCAGACCTTCGACTTGGGATTATGGTTTTGTATTCTCCACCACTTTTGGCTATAAATTCAAACACAACTGGGATATTGGAGCAAAATACCGAATTGCTGGCGGCCAACCGTACACACCGTTTGATATCGCTGCTTCCACCGCAAGTTATTTAACCACTGGAACAGGCGTTTATGACTATTCACAATTAAACAGCAAGCGTTTACCTTTTTTCCAACAGTTAGACATTCGTGTGGATAAAAAATTCAATTTCAAGAAAGTAAGTTTAACGCTTTTTATCGACCTTCAGAATATCTTTTATTACAAAACACCTTACTTACCCAAGTTCACGTTCCAACGCACCGAAGACAATTCTGGCTTTGAAACAACCGATGGAAATCCGATTAAATCCGATGGAAGTAATGCCATTCCTGTCGTGTTAAAACAACGAATAGCAACGATTGTTCCGTCGATAGGATTTATACTGGAGTTTTGATTTCTTTTGGCTCACAGATAGCACTGAAAACACAGAAAAAGTAGGCTAAATCCCTTTGCGAACCTTGCGTATTCCATAGCGTCATTGTGGTTAAAATTCTATGGATAAAAATTTCGTATGGCTCACAGATCCCACAGAAAACACAGAAAAAGCAGACTAAATTCCTTTGCGAACCTTGCGTATTCCATAGCGTCATTGCGGTTAAAATTCTTTGGATAAAAGATGGAACGAACTACGTAGTTGGAGAAGAAGAGTCAAACGATTTAACAAAGAATTCTTCCCTATTTATCAACATTACTTTTCCCTACCCTATTAATTTCTTATCTTTGAATCTCTTTAAAGATTGCCATAGATGTACTTAATATTTGACACCGAAACCACAGGTTTACCACGTAATTGGAATTTAGACTACACCCATTCTGACAATTGGCCAAGAGCAGTTCAAATTGCTTGGCAGGTACACGATGATTTGGGGAATCTGGTGGAGGCGGTGGATTATTTAATTCGTCCAGAAGGATATAATATTCCGTTTGATGCGGAGCGTATTCATGGTATTTCGACCGAATTAGCCAAAGAAAAAGGAGAAGATTTAACGTTTGTCTTAAACGCTTTTCACGAAGCAGTAAACAAGGTTGATTTCGTTGTTGGTCACAATGTCGGCTTTGATATTAACATTATGTCGGCGGAATATTACCGTCAGAATCCAACAACACCATTTCTTCAAGACAAGGCCATTTTAGACACCTGTACAGAGAAAACAGCAGAATTATGTAAAATTACGGGAGGACGTGGAGGTCGTTATAAATTACCGACTTTAACGGAATTAAATAAGCATCTGTTTAATCAATCTTTTGCGGAAGCACATAACGCCACAGCAGACGTTGAGGCAACGACACGTTGTTTCTTGGAATTAATTCGTCTTGAAGAATTTTCCATTGAACAGCTGAAACAAGATGAAGCGTATTTCAACCGTTTCAAAGAGGTAAACCCCGCTCCTATTCAACCAATTGGTTTAAATCACGTCAATCTTAAGGAAGCAAGCGAACAATTAAAAAAAGAGAGTGTCAAGGAAGTTGAAAAGACGCCGGTGATCAAGGAAGATATCACCACGTTAAAAAAGATTCCATTTGCCCACTTACACAATCATACACAACTATCGATACTACAATCAACGACGACCATTAAAGATTTGATTGAATTAACCATCGAAAATAATATGCCCGCTGTTGCTTTGACAGATACGGGAAATATGATGGGTGCTTTTCACTTTGAAAAAGGAATTAGTGATTACAACAAAAAATTATCCGCCGCCAAAAAAGAAGCCGAAGAGAAAGGTGAACCGTTTGACAAAGAGCCTATTCTACCTATTATTGGGTGTGAATTTAACGTTTGCAAAGACCTTACTGATAAAACACAAAAAGACAATGGACACCAAATTGTCCTATTGGCCAAAAATAAAGCAGGTTATCACAATCTTATAAAACTCGCCTCTATTGCTTTTACGGAAGGAATGTACTATGTTCCACGTATTGATAAGGCTGCGATTGAAAAATATAAAAGTGACCTCATTGTACTTTCTGGAGGTATCTATGGTGAAATTCCTGATTTGATTTTAAATGTCGGTGAAAATCAAGCCGAAGAAGCACTAGTTTGGTGGAAAGAACAATTTGGAGACGATTTTTACCTCGAAGTGATGCGTCACGGGCAGGAAAATGAAGACCATATCAATGAAATATTGGTGCAATTTTCGGAACAATACAATGTAAAATTAGTCGCCACCAACAATACTTTTTATCCTCGTAAAAGCGATGCAGAATCGCATGATGTTTTACTTTGCTTGAAAGGAAACGAACTGCAATCTACTCCTATTGGACGTGGTCGTGGATTCCGATATGGTTTTTCAAATAGCAACTATTATTACCGTTCGGCAGACGAAATGCGTGCATTATTTGCGGATTTACCACAAGCACTCGAATCGGTTGCTGAAATTCTGGCTAAAATAGAACCATATCATCTTGGGCGAGAAGTTTTACTTCCTGAATTTGAGATTCCAGAAGAATTTAAGGATAGCAAAGACTTAGAAGATCATGGTAAACGAGGTGAGAATAATTTCTTGCGTCATTTAACCTATGAAGGAGCTAAAAAGCGGTATGGTGAACTAACTGACGAAATTAAAGAACGACTGGAGTTTGAGCTTAAAACGATTGAAAACACCGGTTATCCTGGTTACTTTTTAATTGTCCAAGACTTTTGTCAAGCAGCGAGAGACATGGGCGTTTCGGTTGGTCCAGGACGTGGTTCTGCTGCTGGTTCTGCCGTCGCTTATTGTACAGGAATTACAAATATTGACCCGATTAAATACGATTTACTTTTTGAGCGTTTCTTAAATCCTGACCGTGTGTCGATGCCCGATATTGATATCGACTTTGACGATGAAGGACGAGGACGCGTTATCGAGTGGGTAATTAATAAATATGGCGCCAACCAAGTTTCACAAATTATCACGTGGGGAACGATGGCGGCTAAATCGTCCATTCGTGATACGGCCCGTGTATTGGATTTACCACTATCTGAAGCAGACAAATTAGCCAAGTTGATTCCAGACTTATCACTAAAGAAAATATTCAATCTCAGTGAAGCCGAATTGAGTGATAAACTGAAAGGTAAACAAGAAGATATTCAGGCAGCACAAGAATTAATTCGAATTCGAAAAGAAGGCGGTTTGTCCGGTGTGGTCATCGATCAAGCATTAAAATTAGAAGGAACCATTCGAAATACAGGAATACATGCCTGTGGCGTTATCATTACTCCTGACGACATCACCAATTACGTTCCTGTGGCGCTATCCAAAGATTCGAATATGTGGTGTACGCAGTTTGAGAACTCTGTCGTAGAACAAGCAGGTTTGCTAAAAATGGACTTTTTAGGACTGAAAACGCTGACACTGATAAAACATGCTGTTCAAAACATCCAAGAGCGACATGGTATCGAACTGGATATTGAACAAATTCCAATTGATGATAAAGCGACATACGAGCTTTTTCAACGAGGTGAAACGATTGGTATCTTCCAATATGAATCTCCGGGAATGCAAAAATACATGCGGGAATTAAAACCAACCGTTTTTGCCGATTTGATTGCCATGAACGCGTTGTATCGTCCGGGGCCGATAGAATATATTCCTTCTTTTGTCCGTCGTAAAAATGGCGAAGAACCGATTGAGTATGATTTAGAAGCATCGGAAGAATACCTAAAAGAAACCTACGGAATTACTGTTTATCAAGAGCAGGTGATGCTTTTATCGCAGAAATTAGCGAATTTCACGAAAGGTGAAGCCGACGTTTTACGTAAGGCAATGGGTAAAAAACTCATCGATGTCTTGAACAAGATGAAACCTAAATTTATCGACCAAGCATCCAAATTAAATGGTCATCCTGTTGATAAATTAGAGAAGATTTGGAAAGACTGGGAAGCGTTTGCGGCGTATGCTTTTAACAAATCTCACTCCACATGCTACGCTTGGATTGCGTACCAAACGGCGTATTTAAAAGCGAATTATCCAGCAGAATATATGGCCTCTGTGTTAAGTAATAACATGAACGACATTAAGGCGGTTTCCATGTTCATGGAAGAATCACGTAAAATGGGGATCGATGTTTTAGGACCAGATGTCAATGAATCATCGTATTACTTTACAGTCAACAATGCAGGTGCCATTCGCTTTGGTTTAGGTGCCATCAAAGGAATGGGAAGTTCACCAGTAGAAGCGATTATTACTGAGCGAAGGGAGAACGGTAATTACCTCTCTATTTTTGACTTTGTACGACGTATCAATTTACGTAATTGCAATAAAAAATCAATTGAAAGTTTGGCGTATGCTGGTGGATTTGATTCTTTTAAAGGCGTTACTCGTCCTCAGTTATTCAAAGAAGATGGCAATGGACGGAATTATATTGAACAATTGATTCGGTATGGAAACTCATTTCAAGAAAGTGAAAACTCTTCACAAGTATCCTTATTTGGAGAAGGACAGGCTATTGCTATGTCAGAACCTGAGATTCCAAAAGCAGAAGATTGGCCTTCTCTTTACAAACTGAACAAAGAAAAGGAAGTGATTGGAATTTTTATTTCAGGGCATCCATTAGATGATTATAAATTGGAAATCTCTTCTTTTTGTACCGGCAATGTGACCATGCTAAAAAATCCACAAGAACATTTAAATAAAGAAATCTTATTAGCTGGAATTGTCACCGAATGTTCGGAACGAATTTCCAAGAAAAACACACCGTACGGAATTATGGTCATCGAGGATTATGACGATCAGCATCGTTTATTTCTATTTGGTGACGACTATCAACGATTCAAACCCTACTTTTTTCCGAACAACTTTGTGGCGATTAAAGGTCGATTTGAAATTCCTCGATATAGAACAGAAGTGGAATTTAAGATTAGTAGCGTTGAGCGAATTCAGGAATTAAAAGATAAAATGGCCCATGATTTACACATTCGTATTTCAAATAAAAGACTTGATCAGCTATTAATTAGTAATTTAAATAATTTATTCACTGAAAATCCTGGAAAATGTAATTTGACTTTCCAAGTCTATGATCCATTAGATGACAAAATGCATGTGGAGATGAATTCCAGAAACATTCGTATTGATCCAACAAAAGAAGTGATTAAAAAATTAGATGAAATGCAGTTGGAATACGTATTGAAGGAGAAGAGGTGAGATTAATTAAACATAATTTAAAGCTATGAAAAATCAGAAAATAGAACGGCTTTTAAAAGAATATGCAGAAAGTCATCAGAACCCAAAGAACAAGAGCATTCATTGGATATGTGTTCCTCTTATCTTCTTTTCAATTTTTGGAATGATTCGTACTATCCCCACTTTTTCTAGTATGGAAGCAATATCCCCTTACTTTAATTGGTCAAACATTATCCTAGCAATCGTGTTGATTTACTATTTCGTTTTATCGACATCTTTATTTTTCGGATTCATCATTTGGGCGCTTATCGTATCCTTCGGAAATGAATATCTTTATCAATCTTTTGGAACATCTGGATTACTCTGGATTTCGATAGCTGTTTTTGTAATAGCATGGATTGGTCAATTTGTCGGCCATGGAATAGAAGGAAAGAAACCTTCGTTCTTAAAAGACATCCAATTTCTACTTATTGGACCTGCATGGTTAATGAATTTCATTTTTAAAACGGTTGATTTAAAAAAATAATTTGTCTAGTACCTCGTTATTTGAATCAAGCCATTAATTTTACCACATGACAAACGCCGACAAACGTAAGCGCTTTAGAGATTTATCATTTAAAGATAAAAAGCAAGTTGTGAAAGGAATTTTCTCACGATTCGACTTGGATATGGGATTATTTCACGGTGCAGCTCTTTCTTTTTATCTAATTTTTACTTTAATACCAATACTTTATATTTCAATAAATGTGATTGGCTCTTTTGTTGGAAGGGAGTTTGTAACCGTTTTTATCAATAAATTTCTAACTGACTATTTTGGAATTGATGACTTTAGTGGTGTTTTATCTTTTCTGGAATCCATCAAGTTAGGTGGTGATAATGTCTTCTTACAATATATTGGAGTGATTGTCCTACTCTTTTCATGCTCCGCTATATTTATTTCATTAAAAGTGAGTATCAATCATTTCTACGGAATAAACCCTCATTTTGAATCGAACAAAAAGAGATTTATAGTCAACCTTCTTTCACGGTTGGTATCCTTTGCTTTGTTAGCAATAATGGGAATTTTACTTGTTTTCACGTATTTCATTCAAATTTTATTTAGTTCTTTTGGAAAAGTATTGATGGAAGATCACATCTTAATGTCTACATTTTGGTTTACATTAATACAACATGCACTATCCATCACGATTATGTCTATTTTCTTGACATTTGTATATCGTTTTTTAAACGATGCAATTGTAAAGTTAAGAGTTGCATTTATAGGAGCATTTTATGCCTCATTACTACTTCAATTAGGCCAATTTCTTATACAATATTATATGGAAGTAGCCTATTTTGCTAAATCTGGAAATGTACTAAGTGTTATTCTTATTTTATTGGGTTTTGTTTATTATGGTTCTCAAGCTATTTTCATAGGAGCCAGTATTTCAGCCGCTTATGGAGAATTAACGGGGCAACCTATAATTTCGAAGTACCAACGTTTGGAGAATTTAAAATAATTGATTACTTTTACGTCAATCATTGATAAAAAAATAATCATGTATATCGGAGGTAATCTAAAGTTTTTACGAAAATCAATTAGCAAGTCTCAAGAAGAGCTCGCTACTATTATAGGCTTAACACGTTCAAGTTACAGTGGTTACGAAAATGGTGTAGCAGATCCGAGTTTAGAAACGATGCTTCAAATATGTCAGTATTACAAAATTACATGTGATGCTTTTTTAAAAACCGATTTCTCCTTATTTAACGAACATGATTGGCGTCAATTCATGAGTTCACAAAACTTAGATATCGAAGGAAGAAAGCTGCGTATCCTCACCCAAACGGTAGATTCTGATAACAATGAGTTAATTGAGTTAATTCCTCAAAAAGCAAGAGCAGGTTATGCTAGTGGCTATGCCGATCCAGAATATTTAAAAATCTTACCTACTTTTTCATTGCCTTTTTTATCCAAGGAAAAAAAATACCGTTCTTTTCCAATCGAAGGTGACTCTATGCCTCCAGTGACGCAAGGATCTTTTGTAGTCGGTGAATTCGTACAGAATTGGCGATTAATCAAAAGTGGGACTCCGTGCATTATCGTTACCAAAGAAGATGGAATTGTATTCAAAATTGTCAATAATTTTCTGGATGAAAAGCAGTCCTTTCAGTTGATTTCAACCAATACATTTTACGACCCTTACTTCGTTCACGTCAATGATGTTATTGAAATGTGGAAATTTGTCAATTATATTTCACCCGACTTACCCAATGTCAAATTAGATGACAATTCACTTAAGTCTTCTATTCTATCAATCAAAAAGGATATAAGTGAATTAAAATTGATTATGAAAGATAATTACAACGGCTAAATATTAGCTATAATTAATTATTAGTTCTAATTTTATCGCATTCAAAAACTTCGCTAAGTAAAGAATGGAAATATTACCACCTCTCATAAATGATTTAGGTCTAATTCTTATTACAGCTGCCGTTTCAGTCGTGTTATTTAAAATACTGAAGCAACCGCTTGTGCTCGGTTATATCATTGCTGGTTATTTAGCAGGTCCTTATTTTAACTATTTACCAACTGTTAAAGATGCACATAGCATTGAAGTTTGGGCAGAAATAGGTGTCATCTTCTTACTTTTTAGTTTGGGACTCGAATTTAGTTTTAAAAAGCTAATGGAAGTTGGAGGAAGTGCCTTTATCACAGGCGTTTTTCAAGCAGTATTCATGCTTATTGCAGGTTATTTCACCGGATTATTACTTGACTGGACAACTATTGATAGCATCTTTTTAGGTGCTATGTTGTCGATGTCATCTACTACGATCATCATCAAATCGCTAGAAGAACTGAATTTAAAAGGTAAAAAATTCGTCTCTCTTGTCTTCGGCGCACTTATCATTGAGGATATTGTGGCTATTTTATTAATGGTCTTATTGACAACAATCGCTGTAAGTAAACAATTTTCAGGAATGGAATTGTTTCTTTCGTTTTTAAAATTGTCATTCTTCCTAATCATCTGGTTCTTGGTAGGAATTTTCGTGATTCCTAGCATGCTGAAAAAAGTGAAGAAACACTTGAACGATGAAATGTTACTAATCGTATCTCTAGGACTTTGTCTATTAATGGTTGTTCTGGGAGCGAAAGCAGGTTTCTCATCTGCCTTAGGTGCATTTGTCATGGGCTCCATCATTGCAGGTACCATCTTTTCAGAGCGTATCGAAAAATTAATAGAACCTGTCAAGAATTTATTTGGAGCAATTTTCTTTGTCTCCGTTGGAATGATGATTAACCCAAGTACATTAGTAGAATATTTCTTTCCTGTCGTCTTAATAACTGTTATTGCGATTATTGGTAAGGTTATTTTCACCACAACAGGTGCACTCATCGCTGGTCAGCCGTTGAATCAATCTGTTCAAACGGGGATGAGTCACACACCTATTGGTGAGTTTAGTTTCATTATAGCAACCTTAGGTATGTCTCTGGGTGTGATTAGTGATTTTCTTTATCCAATTATAGTAGCCGTTTCCACCATTACCATTTTCCTAACGCCTTACTTAATGAAGGAAACGGAAAAAATGGTTACTTTAATCGAAAGAATACTTCCAGGAAAAGTAAAAACATTCTTGGAAAATTATTCATCCAACATGCTAGAAGTAAAATCAAAAAGTGCATGGCAAATATGCGTCAGAAACAACGTGATTCACGTAGTCTTAATGAGTGTTGTCATTATAGCTATCAATCTAATATCATTTTCATTTTTAAAACAAGCTGACGAATTAATTAAACATGGTGGCTTACTTCTAACCGTAGCTACACTATTATTATTGTTACCTTTTATTTGGTCATTAGCTTTTCACAGAATTAATACTGGTATTATCGAAGAACTTAGAAAAGACAGGAAATTAAGAACACAAGTTACACTCATTTTTATTTTCAGACTAGGCCTTGCACTATTACTTTTAGGGATGTATCTAAATACATTCTTTAGTTTCAAATATGCTGTTTTAGCATTTACCATTGTCATCTTAATCAGTTTAATTTTCCCACGGAAGATTCAAAAACGGTATCGAAAATTTGAAAATCGTTTTATCGAAAATTACAATAGCCGAGAAAACACACATGCAAAAGAACGTAAAAGCTATTTAACACCTTGGGATGGACACATGACCAAAGTAATTGTTCCGCAGGAATCAAGTATTACGGGTATGAGTTTAGATGAACTTAGTTTAAGAGAGAAATTCGGAATCAATGTTGCGGTCATCAAACGGGGAGACATCAGTATTTATATTCCAACTCGATCTCAAGTGATTTTTCCAAACGACATTTTATTCATCATTGGATCAGATGAACAAATAGAAGGTTTTGTGAAATTCATGAATGACTCAATGATTGAAACAGTTAACTTTGAAAGCCCAAAATATGTTCTTAAAAACATCGAATTAGTCAAAGAAGATTTTTGCCATAAATCAATCAAGGAGTCTAAAATTAGGGAGTTAACTAGTGGACTAATCGTTGGTATTGAGCACGACGGTGAACGTATCTTGAATCCACAATCTGATGTTATGCTTGAAAAAGGTGATATCGTTTGGATTGTTGGAGAAAAAGAGCGGATGAAAGTATTAGAGATTGATTATAAAGCAAAAAGTTCCTAATTCAAACATTCATCAAACATATTAAGGTTAAATTTAGTGTTCATCTATTTTTCTCATTACATTTTAGTAAATTTGTTCATCTAAATTTGATTTAATGCTTCTTTTTTTAAATGACATAGGGGGTTCTGAAGTTTTATTAATTATATTATTTATTCTTATCTTTTTTGGACCTAAAAGTATACCTGGCATCGCAAAGTCTTTTGGGAAAACCATTTACCAAATAAAGCAAGCTTCTGATGATTTAAAATCGGAGATATCAAAATCAGGAAATGAAATAAAAAAGGATTTGAACTTAGATGGTATTTTCAAAGGTGGTGAAGATAGACTCGAGGATGAAATTATGGCACCTCTTCAAAGAGAGATTAATGAAGTCGACTCGGCGTTGAATTCAATTTCTTACGATAAAAAAATCCCTACTGAAGAACCAAAAGTAGAAGCACCAACTGGAGATTTAGCAGAGAATAGTACGACAGAAGGAGAAGAAACAAATCCTATTGTTGACGTGGAAAAAGAAAATCAGTCTTCTAATTCTTGATACACCCCCAATCCAAATAACGCAAAGTCGTATTTCTTAGATATGATTCATCCATTTTTTACACTTCTAAATTCTTAGAAACTCTTCTTTCTCCTTTCGCTATGTGAGATGTTCTTATTATCTTTCCACTAATTATATTTTTAATCAGAAATAGGATTAAAAAACATAGTATGTTCAAAAGACTTACTGATGGAAAAAATTGACATTTAAGAATAATATGAAAAACGTAAAAGAATCAGCCAATTTCCTATGGTCTATTGCTGACTTATTAAGAGGCGATTACAAACAAAGCGACTACGGAAAAGTCATTCTTCCATTGACTGTAATTAGAAGATTAGATTGTGTACTGAAAGACTCCAAAGAGAAAGTGCTAAAGAAATTTGAAGAAGTAAAGAACATGAATGTTCAAAATTTCGATCCTATTCTCAATAAAACAGCAGGCTTTAATTTTCATAACAGAAGCCAATTTGACTTTGATAAATTGATAGCTGACCCTAATAATATCGCTGCCAATCTTCGTAATTATATCAATGGATTTTCTGAAGATGCGCGAGAAATCATCGAACAATTTGAATTTGATAATCAGATCACCAAACTGGATGATAATAATTTACTTTTTCTCGTATTAAAGCGTTTTCAAGAAACTGATTTACATCCAAATACCATTTCGAGTATGGAAATGGGTTATATGTTTGAAGAACTTATTCGGAAATTTGCAGAAATTTCAAATGAAACGGCTGGAGAGCATTTTACTCCAAGAGAAGTCATTCGTTTGATGGTGAATTTATTGTTTATGCACGACCGTGATACACTGACCAAAAAAGGAATTGTAAGAACCATTTATGATTGTTGTGCAGGAACGGGAGGAATGCTTTCGGTAGCAGAAGAATATCTGAATGAATTAAATCCAGATGCACGTTTGGAAGTTTTTGGGCAAGAGTTGAATCCTGAATCGTATGCGATTTGTAAATCAGATATGTTGATTAAAGGACAAAATCCAAGTAATATTAAAAAAGGAAATAGCATTTCGGAAGACCAATTGGCAGGACATAAATTTGACTACCTGATTACAAATCCACCTTTTGGAGTGAAATGGCAGAAAATTGAGAAAAAGGTAAAAGAAGAACATGAAGAATTGGGTCATGGTGGTCGCTTTGGTGCTGGATTGCCTTCCGTAAGCGATGGTTCTTTTCTATTTCTGATGAGTTTGATGAGTAAAATGAAAACCGAAGGATCTCGTTTGGCGATTGTATTTAACGGTTCTCCTCTGTTTTCTGGCTCTCCAAGTAGTAAGAAAAATGAAAGTTCTATTCGACAATGGATTATTGAAAATGACCTTTTGGAAGCCGTTATCGCCTTACCAAATCAGTTATTTTACAACACTGGAATTAGCACTTATATTTGGTTGATTAACAATAAGAAATCCAAGGAACGAAAAGGAAAAGTACAACTCATAAATGCCGTCGATTTTTACAAAAAGATGAGCAAAAGTTTAGGCGACAAACGAAACGAGTTGAGTGAACAGCATATCATGGACATTACAAAAATCTATGGTGATTTTACGGAGACAGAACATTCTAAAATCTTTGACAATACCGATTTTGGTTATTCAAAAGTAACGGTGGAGCGACCAACACGAAATGCAAAAGGGCAAATTATCAAAGACAAAAATGGAAATCCAAAAGCAGACAGCAGTTTGCGCGACACCGAAAACATTCCGTTGAAAGAAGATATTCAAGCCTATATGAAACGGGAAGTTTTACCGCATGTTCCCGATGCTTGGATAGATGAATCCAAAACCAACGTGGGTTATGAGATTAACTTTACAAAGTATTTTTACCAATATAAACCATTGCGATCTTTAGAAGAAATTAGAAATGACATTATGGCTTTAGAAGGAGAAACGGAAGGATTACTAAAAGAAATTATAGGATGACACTAAATAAAAATAGTATCTTTGTACACTGTTTAATGAATCCGTTTTTATTGAATTTCATTAAACCTTTCATCTTTATTTTTACTTATTTTAAAATAATATACCCTCCAGGCTTGCATTTTTGCAGCACACTTGGGGGGTGTTTTCGTTTTGACAAAATGGTTTTAACCAAAGTTGGTGCTCGTGAATTAAAAAACCTTTGGAAATGAAAAAATACGATTCATATAAGGATTTTGGTATAGAATGGATTAATTTAATTAATGAAATTATTAATTAGAATGGAATTAAAAGAACAATTTTCAGAAATTACTCATTTGATTGTTACTGCCAAAAAGAATGCTTATCATGCTGTTAATAAAGAATTGGTAAACCTATATTGGCAAATTGGAGAGTACCTGAATAACAAAGTAAACCAACATGAGTGGGGAAAATCGGTTGTTAACGAATTAGCGAAGTTTATACAATTATCAGAACCGAATATTAGTGGATTCTCGTCTCAAAATCTTTGGCGGATGAAACAATTCTACGAAACATACAAAGATGACTCTAAACTCTCAGCACTGCTGAGAGAAATAGGATGGACAAATAATGTCATTATTTTTTCATCGTGCAAAACAGCAAGTGAAAGAGCTTACTACTTACAATTAACAAAGCAGGAGAAACTATCATCTCGAGAGTTACAAAGACAAATAGATTCCTCTTGTTATGAACGATTAATGATTGCTAATACAAAACTCTCAGCACTGCCGAGAGTTTTCCCACAAGAGATTTCTAAAACCTTTAAAGATACCTACGTCTTAGAATTACTACAACTCCCAGAAAATCATTTAGAAAAGGATTTACGAAAAGCTATTTCTCAAAATATCACTAAATTTTTGTTGGAGTTTGGACGTGATTTCGCATTTATGGGAGAAGAATATCCTATTCAAGTAGGCAATCAGGATTTTTCGATTGATTTAATGTTTTATAACCGAAGTTTAAGCTGTATGGTCGCTATAGAACTCAAAATTGAAAAATTTAAACCTGAACATCTAGGCCAACTAAATTTCTATTTAGAAGCATTGGATCGAGATGTGAAAAAAGAACATGAAAAACCAAGTATTGGTATTTTACTTTGTAAAGATAAGGATGATACAGTAGTTGAATATGCTTTGAGTAGAAGCTTATCTCCTACTCTTGTGGCAGACTATAAAACAAAATTACCCGATAAAGCTATGCTACAAAAAAAGTGGAGTGAAATAATAGCTACATTAAATTTAGAGGAAGAATGAAAAAATACGATTCATATAAGGATTCTGGAGTTGAATGGATTGGTGAAATGCCAATAAATTGGGAATCTTGGAAAATAAGTCATGCATTTGATAAGATTGGAAGTGGTACAACTCCCAAGTCTGGAGAATCAATCTATTATGAAAATGGCATTATTAACTGGTTAAATACAGGTGACCTGAATAATAGTGTTTTGTATAGTTGCTCAAAAAAAATTACGCTTAAAGCATTGGAAGATTATTCGTCTTTGAAGATATATCCAAAAGGATCACTCGTAATTGCAATGTATGGAGCAACAATTGGTAAAACAAGTTTATTAGAATTTGAAACTACAACAAATCAAGCATGTTGTGTATTTTCAGAATCAGATGAAATTGACATTAGATTTTTACAACATTGGTTTAATGGTAATAAGGAATATATAATTAATCTTGCTGTTGGTGGAGGACAGCCAAATATAAGTCAAGATATATTAAAAGGGATAAGGATATTTTGCCCTTCAAAAGAAGAACAAACCCAAATCGCCAACTTCCTCGACCAAAAAACGACACAAATTGACGACCTCATCCATAAAAAGGAAAAGCTCTTTACATATAGTCGTTTCTTACTAAAAAAACTACCCAAAATAGGCCAACAAGATAGGTTTAAATTAGGTGATGAAGTTTCTTTAGAATATTACCGATTACAAAAGATATCAGAACAGAATATTGCTATGGAGTCTCAAGGTGAATACGGTTTGGACGGTAGTAATGAATCTGGAATTCGATTAAGTAAAGATGAACAAGCGGCTTTATCAGAAATCATTCAAGTGCTCAATAAACGATTTGGAACAGAGTTCAGTGATGCAGATAAGTTATTCTTCGACCAAATTGAAGCGGAGCTAATAGCCGATATCAAACTATCTGAACAAGCTAAAAGCAATAGCATGGAAAACTTCAAGTTTGGATTTGAAGATATTTTTATGGATAAGCTAATTGGAAGAATGGATCAAAACCAAGATATTTTCACCAAAATGATGGACGACAAAGATTTTGGTGGTTTGGTAAGAGATTATATGTTAAAAAACAATAGCGTCCTAAACGTTTAAAATAAGAAGGAGGTTTTGTCTCTCAAAAAA
>JBEBRN010000039.1:0-28216 GCA_040394775.1 Taishania pollutisoli | reverse complement strand
TAAAGGAACACCTGTAACGCTTGCTGCTTCAGGAGCTGATGAATATGAGTTTTTTATAAATGGCATTTCTCAAGGAAGTTCCAACGCCACCAATACATTAACGATTTCACAACCGAACGATTTAGACGAAATCACATTTATTGGAAAATCAAATACAACATCTTGTTTACAAAACAATAGTAATTTCATTATTCTTGATGTGATGGATACGCCAATGATTTCAGCGAATTCATCATATGAGTTTTGCGAAGGAGATTCTGTCATTTTGAAAAGTAACTCTTCTTATGGTAATCAGTGGCTATTAAATGGCGCACCTATTTCAAATGCTACCGACTCTATTTATGTGGCATATCAATCGGGCATTTACTCACTTGATATAACACATGGAGGAAATGGAAATATTTGGTCATTTGGTGACAATGTCAGTGGTGTATTTGGAGACAGTTCTAATTTCAATAATATTCTTCCTACTGAAGCAAAAACACTTGTTTCTTTCAAGAGTCTTTCATCTGGTGCCGACTTTGTTCTGGCTGTAACAACCGTTGGAACTGTTTATAGTTGGGGTAAAAATACATTTGGTCAATTAGGTAATGGGAGTTATACGAGTATTAATGCTCCTAAGTTAGTGTCTTCATTATCGGATATTTCAACTGTCGCAACAAGTGAAAAAAGCGGTATGGCTGTGACTACAAATGGACAGGTATATGTATGGGGAGAGAATGATTTAGGTCAGTTGGGAATAGGAAATACGTCCGTTATTAATTTCCCCTATTTGAATAATAACATCAACAATGTAGACACAATTGTTGGAGGAAAAAGTCACTTTTTATTCTTAAAAAATGATGGTACTGTTTGGGCTGTTGGAAATAATGCCTCAGGTCAATTAGGTACAGGTGATTTATCTAATTCATTAATACCAGTTGTAGTTGCTGGATTGACAAACATTGTTTCCATTGGAACAGGTGAAAGAAGTAGTTTTGCCATTGATAATACGGGTAAGCTTTTCGTCTGGGGAGCCAACGAGTCAGGTCAACTTGGGCTGGGAGATAATACCAATCGTTTAACACCAACACATTCTTCATTAAAGAAGATACGCTCAGCAGTTGGAGGATATAAACACAGTTCATTCTTGTCTTTAAATGGTGATTTGTACACAACAGGAAGCAATTCGAATGGACAGCTTGGAACGGGTGATTTCTCAAACAAACTGCTACCATATAAAGTTAATTTATCAGGAATAGCGCAAGTTTCATCTCAGCAGAACACTACTATCATTAGAAGAGTAGATGGCAGTGTATTTGGATTTGGAAACAATGTAAATGGGCAACTTTCAACTATCACAGGAAATTCTGTAAATACCCCAACACATCTTCCCAATTTAGATGGAGTTACTTTTGTAGCGTCGGGAAGAATTTCAACTCATGCTATTTACGGCAATCTAAATTTGTGTACATCACTTAATCAAACCGTGGTTATGAATAGCGCTCCAGCTGTTGTGATTAATATTAGTAATGATGTTCAGTTAACAGCAAGTGTAACAGGTGTATCCTATCAATGGTATTTGAATGGAATTGAAATACCAAATACAAATCAAGACTCTTTTATTGTGACTACGAATGGAAAGTATAGTGTTAAAGTGACATTTGACAATGGTTGTTCTAGTAGTTCAGATGAGGTAACGTTCAGTACTCTTTCGATAGATGATAGCCAATCAGATTTTCACCTTATAGCTTATCCCAATCCAACAAATGGAATTTTTAACTTACGATTTGACGATAATTTTAACGGGCAGAAAATAGTAATCACTTTATACGACAATTTAGGAAGAAAAGTGAAAGAAGTGGAAAGCACGATAGAGACAATTGTTCAAGTTTCTTTAGAAGAACTAGCAAAAGGAAATTATCAATTAAAAGTAACGAACAGTCACTTCGAAAAAGTATTACGCGTTATAAAGCTAGATTAATCTTCAGTAAGTCGGGGCGAATTTTCGAGACTGTCGGGGCGAATTGCAATTCGCCCCGACTGACCGAAAAGAAAAAAACCAGAGTAGAAAACTTCACTTTCGCTCTGTTTCTCACTCTGGTTTTCTAGTAGCGGGGACAGGACTCGAACCTATGTCCGCCTAAGGCGGATACGAGCCCTTTCTCGCCAATAATCTTCCAAATAAACTCCCTTCCTTGTCTACCTTTATACTAATATAAAAAAATTGCGGGAATATTCAAATTTATGTATAGCCTCAACTTTTGGACTTGATCCTTTTTTAGAGTAAGAGTGAGTGAACAGAATGAAGAAAAAAACCAGAGTAGAAAACTTCACTTTCGCTCTGTTTCTCACTCTGGTTTTCTAGTAGCGGGGACAGGACTCGAACCTATGACCTTCGGGTTATGAGCCCGACGAGCTACCAACTGCTCCACCCCGCGATATCAAACGCGTAAAAATACCGTGGTGCAAAGATACGCATTTTATTTGCATCTACAAGAAAATCTGGAAAGTTTTTGAGAAATATTCATATTTTTATTAAGTTTGGGGTTGATTTTCAGAATTTAAATGGAGAAGAATTCAATTTCTAAATTTGACTCTTATTGATTGCTAAACGTGTTGAAAAGTTTAATTGTTCTCATTTTTACCTTAGTGTTCTGTAAATCAACTAACTTAACCAATAATTTATTATTATGTATCATTTAAATTCACGTTTGGCTGCTGAAATTTTCGATGGAGAATATATTATAGCAAACTTGGATACAGGTCTCTATTTTAATGTTCAAGGCATTGCTGTATCTTTAATACAACTTTTACCATTCGAAAGCCAAGATGCGGTTATTGATCAATTAGCGAATTTATTTCCTGAAAACTCTGATACAATTAAAAACGAATTGACCAACATTTTCAAAGAGCTAATAGAGAATGAAATTATCTTGAACAGTGATTTGAAAACACCTGTTGAAAGCTCGGTTAATAATTTGCCTACTGAATACATACCGTCTCGCTTTAACAAATATGCGGACATGCAGGATTTATTATTGTTAGATCCGATACATGATGTAGACGAAGAAGGTTGGACAATTCAAAATCAACCGGAGTAAACCTACATTTATTGAAACCAATCACCTACTTCGACCAAGTTCTAGCTTTATTTGAAGAATTGCCTTCTTATCATACCGATCAATTATCTCTTGCTGACAGAAAAATAAACTTACAAACTCCTTCGATGGAATTAAGAGGCTTGTTTTTGCCTTCGCTAGTGCATTTAGTGGAAGAGGAAACTAGCGAACAACCGGAACTTACCATTTGGTATGCAGAAGAAAAAGATTTACCGCGTAAATTAAATGCGCCGCCTTGGGAAGGTTTTAACGGACAAGGTTATAACGCTTCTATCGACCAAGAAGATGTTCAGCTATTTTTTCAACCTTGGCAAAGACAAATTTTCCTTTATTCTAGAAGTAAAAGAACAGGTATTTATTGGGTGAATAAAAGTGAAGATGTTCCTTGGTGGGAATGTACCTTTTCTTTTCGGATTATTTTCCATTTATGGACACAAGACCTTCCTGCTCAGCTTATTCATGCGGGTGCAATGGCGAAAAATGGCGAAGCGGTGCTAATTACAGGTAAAAGTGGTTCTGGTAAATCAACGTCTTGCCTAAATCTACTTCGTGCAGGATATGACTATTTGGGCGACGATTATGTTTGGGTGGAATTAGCGGATAATTTAACGGTTTTCACGTTGTATCAAACCGCAAAGATTGAACCTGAAAATTTAGAAGAACGATTTTTAGATTGGAAACCCTTTATCAGAAATAAAGCGGATTATCTGCAACAAAAAGCAATTTTTGACATCAAAGATTTATTTCCGAAAGCCGCTATTTCTTCTGCGGTTTTAAAAGCCGTTTTATTGCCAACTGTCTTTGATCAAGATTATACTTCATTTAAACGGACAAATCCCGTAAATGCATTGATGGCGATGGCTCCAACAACATTACATCACTTACCACATAATAGAGATATTTCCTATCAAAAGATGATTACAATTTCGTCTAAATTAACATGTTATAACTGGTGTTTAGGAAGAGAAACGAATCAATTTATCACTTCTTTTGATGATTTTTTAAAAAATGAATTTGCCAACAATTAGTGTCATCATTCCAACCCATAATAATGGGAGTGAATTACGAAAAGCTATTTTGAGTATTGTAAATCAAGATGCTTGGCTTTCGGGGATTTGGTCTTTTGATATTGTCATTGTAAACGATGCTTCTGATGCTAAATATCAACATCAGTTAGACGAACTTATTAGCGAATTCTCGTTTTGTACGTTAATAAATGTTGCACAACAAGCAGGTCCAGCAGCAGCTAGAAATCGAGGTATTCAAAGTGCTTCGGGAAATATTATTGGTTTTTTGGACGCCGATGATGAATGGCCTATCGATAAAGTAAGTACACTCATGCCTTATTTCAATTCGGATAAAATTGAAGTGGTTGGTGGAAAAATAAAATACATCGTGGACGAAGGTGTTTCAGATCTCAATATGAATTTTGAAGACGATGAAAGCAGAATTACTCATGTTCATTTGGGAGCACTTTTGGTTAAAAAGAGCGTGTTTCAAAAAGACCTTTATTTTGACAATTCCTTATCGTTAAGCGAAGATGTCGACTGGTGGATGCGCCTTCGAGAAAAGCAAATTGGTATTGTGATTACGGACGCTACCACGTTACATTATCACGTTCATGGCAATAATATGTCGATTAATAAAAGCATGAATGAGTTGCAACTCTTGAAAATTTTCCATCAATCTGCAAAGCGACGAAATAGTTTAAACATTCCTTATATGCCTCAAATTAGTGATTTTAAAATCAATCAGCAAAATCCTTTAATTAGCATTGTTTTGCCATTATACAACGGAAGAAACCTGATTGAAAAAACCATTGAGAGTGTCATTCGTCAAACGTATTTAAACTGGGAATTGATTATTGTTGATGACGGTTCGAGCGATGATGGAGCAGCATTCATTGCAGAAAATTATCCGCAAATTAAACTTATCCGTCAGTCAAACAAAGGTGTTGCAGCTGCTAGAAACGTTGGGATTACGGCTACTTCTGGTGCGTTGATTGCTTTTTTAGATCAAGACGATGAATGGATGCCGACCAAACTTCAACTACAATGGAACTTATTAAAAGAAAACCCCTATTGTTCATTCGTTACCTGTAATCATACCTTCATTTGTCATGACGGAGTCGTATTGCCGGCGAACTTTAGTGAAAAATTATTTGAAGAACATCGTTCATTTGTTCCAAGCGCTTTGCTAATTCGAAAACAAGCATTGTTGCAGGTGAATTGTTTTGATGAATCGCTAGAAGTTAGTAGTGATTTTGATTTAATACGCAAGTTACGAAAAGCCAATTTTAAAGAAGAGAATGTGGACATGCTGTTGCTGAAAAAATGGTATCATGGAAACAATGCAAGTCAAGAAACCCCATTACTACGCAGTGAAATTTTGTCCCTTTTATTCAAACAAACCAAAGGATTATGATTACTCCAACTATTGATGTAATTGTAGCAGTATATAACGGTGAAAAATACATCGAAGAAGCCATTTTGTCGATACAAAATCAAACGTATAAGCATTTAAATATCATTATTGCAGATGATGGATCTACTGATAAAACGGTGGAGGTGGTACGTAAATTGAATCAGCAAGATGCACGAATTAAACTGTTGACATTACCACATCGAGGTGTCTCGGCTACGCTGAATGATTCCATTCAATCTTCATCTGCGCCTTATGTTGCATTTTTAGATGCAGATGATTTGTGGCATGAACTGAAGCTGGAAAAACAACTGAAAGCTCTAGAAGAAAATGCTGTAAAAATCATTTTTTGTTTAATACAAGAATTTGAGAGTTTAAACCCTGACTTGAAAAAAACACATCGCTCACGTTTAGAGCCGTTAAAAGGGTATAACAAAAGTGCTCTTTTAGCAGATAGGAATGTATTCAATACGTTTGGACTATTTAATGAGCAAGTGGTTATTGGTGATTTTGTAGAATGGTATAGCCGATTAGTGAGAGCGGAAATTCCTTTTGTTATGATCGATGAAGTGCTTGCTTTTAGACGAATTCATGATAACAACACGACCAAAACGGCACCGAAAACTGCTTTTCTAAGTATATTAAAAAAACATTTGGATGAAAAACGAAAAGAAGCAGAGTAAGTCCGAAAAGGGGACTGAATTTGAATTCCGAAATTGGCGGCAATTCTTACTTCTGGTGTCCAGAAAACAGATGATATTATCCGTTTTTTATGGTGGACTGCGTATCTTTATTTCTACCGCTTGGCCTTTTCTGCTCTATCGTGTACTACAAAAAATTGGAATAAGTTCCTCCAACCAAATTATCCTTTACCTTGGATTGGTGGTTGTAATGTTAGGATTGCTGACTTGGATTACGGAACTACAATCGAGAATCAACATTCGAATTTTAAAGTCATTTACACTCCAAATGATAGACAAAATTTGGAAGAAAATGAATGCATTAGAGTGGCTGACTTTTCATCAGAAAAACCGCGTTTATTTTTTCGATTTATTGATGGTAGAAACCTGGCGTTTAAGAGCTGGAATGGCCGCTTTATTAGAATCGTTGATTGTTAATAGCCTTATTGCCTTCGTGCTAAGTCTTATTATTGTATTCGTCAATTGGTCGTTGTTTTTGATTTTTGTGGGTGGACTTCTCATCATGGGAATGGGTCACTATTTTTCAGCTAGACAAACGCGACCGATCTACAAACAATTCCACAAAGCTTGGCGCAATCAACACTTGTGGGTGGCGAAATGTGTAGATCAATTTGACCTCATCAAAATGGATAGAGCCTATCAATCATCAGAAGCGGCTAACCTTGAAAATTCGAATACATTTTTAGAAGTAAATACTAAACTCCTCCAAATGCAAGCGAAATGGCGAAATATCAACCAATTACTGAGTAATGTTGTTCGTATTGGCGTATTTATCATCGGAATTTATTGGGTTCGCATCGGCTTTTTAGGATTTGATGATCTTTTGCTGAGTTTATTAGTGATTAGCATTATTCAAGGAAACATCACTCAACTTCCTGCGGCTTTGAATAGTTTGCTAGAAGCGCAAGAGTCGCTAAAGACGGTTGCTGAATTCTTTAAAATGAAAGATGAAAGTTACGAACTTCTATCCGATGTTGTAGAACCACTTGAAGAAACTGCTCCAATAGAAAAAATCAGCATCCAGAATTTATCCTACGGTTACGAAGATAAAGACGTTCTTACCAATCGCCATTTTAATTTAGAAGTGGGCAAGATCTACCTTTGGAAAGGTAAAAATGGAAGTGGAAAGTCAACCGCTGCACATATTTTATTAGGCTTGATTCAGCCTGAAAACGGTCGTTTATTCATTAACGAAACAGAAACTCCTTGGAAGGATTTGAAGACCTTTAGAAATCGATTTGCTTTTCTGAATCAAGATTCTCCTATTTTTATGGGAGACATTCAAGAAAATATTTTATTTGGTCATCCCAATCCAAAAGCCGCATTAGAAACGATGAATTCCTCTTGGCTATCGAAACTTTTACCCGTTTCTGAAAAAGGGTTGTTTCGATTCGTTGGTGAAAAAGGCGAAGGTTTATCCGGAGGAGAAGCGAAGAAAATTGCATTGATTCGAGAAATACTGCGCTCATCTGAATTATTAATTTTAGACGAACCGTTGAACCATTTGGATGAGTTTACCATAGAAGAGATTAAACGAGAAATTGTGAAGATTAAACAAAACACCATCGTAATTATTATCAGTCATCAAACTGGTTTTGAATCTGTTGCTGATGAAATAATAGAATTTTAGTGAAGATGGAAATGATGACGACAGCGCAATTCTGGATAATAAAAGCTTGCTTGGCGAAAACCAAAGAAGAACAGCAAGAAGCTGTTCAGAATTGGGAAGCGCAAGTTTGTATGGATGAACTAGATTTTAGTTCGATGCGCTTGATTCCGTATTTTTTTCACCGCAATCAACAAGCGGGAATCACTACGAAGCATGACAAACGCATTAAAGTTATTTATAAACATTGGTGGTTGCGAAGTCAGCACATCAGTCATGAATTGAAAGCAGTTCAACAGGCACTTTCAGAAGCAGGAATTAAAGTGATTGTAATCAAAGGAGCAGCGATCAAAATGCATTATGAAAAAGAAGAACTGCGTCCCATGGCTGATTTTGATTTATTAATCGCGCGAGATGATTTAGAATCTGCACTTCAAATAACGAAGGAGTTGAATTTTTTGCCCGGTATCACACAACAAATTTATTTGCAAAAAGTACAGTCTTTTTTTCTTGATTTCCACCATGCTATTACACTCACAAATACCCAAAACGATACCCAGTTAGATTTACATTGGAGAATTGGATTTGGTTGCTCCAATCAATTTTTATCCGATTTATGGCAACATTTAGAAGATTACGACATAAATTCAACGGCAAAAAAACCACAATTGGCTTATGAGGTTTTTATGATCATCGTTCACGCTGTGGATACTGAAAGTCAGGATAATTTGAATTGGATCATCGATATTGCGGTTATCAACAGTAAGCATGATCAATCGTTTTGGCAAGAAGCTCGACAGATTGCTATTAAAGAGAAAAAACAAGACCTATTTGATTATGGTTGTTCGATTTTACTAAAACTAGGTGTCTACGCTCCAAATCCTGGCGATGTTAAGAAGCCAAAGACTTTAGCTTCTTTTGATTACGAAACCCGCCATCAATTAAGTAGACTTCAACGACAAAAAGTCAGATTTCAGTATAGTCTAATACAAGTAAATCGCTTATTTCCGCATGCCAATTGGTTTTTGAAGAGTTATCAGATTGTTCGGAAAATGAGATTTTCTCTTTTGATGAGGAAGTTTGAAAAGATAGAGGATTGAGTTTACTTTCTTACTTATTCATTGGAATTATATTTGTCGCTTTAAAGTACCTTTTGTCTAAATAGATAGATCGTAAACTGCTTATTCATGCACTTTTTGATGAAATAAGAGTTTTTTTAGATTTTTTAATGCTTATTTTACTAAAGAAAATAAAGATTTTAGTACTTCTAATTCCCTTTCAATCGCGTAAATATCTTCCCAAGCAATGCTTTTCCATCTCTTTTTTCTTTGGGAACTTCAACGGCAATTAATCCGCCATTCGTTTTAATAAATTGATAACTGAAAGCAAATTGTGGATGGATTGGGTCATCATTCAATAGTCCAAAACGCAAGTCGTTGAAATATAAACTATTTTCTTTTTCAGAAACGAGATACCAACCTTCGCTAATTTGCTGTAACTTTTTAAAATCCGAATTGTCTTTGAGCTTCGATTCTAAAAAGTGGTTTTTAGTATAACGTTTAAAAGAAATAGGTTGACTGTCAAACAACGAGAAATCACCGAGCAAATAAGCATCATCCGTTGCTACGTTAGCATTCCATAGAATAATGTTGAAAGCGGTCGGTTTTACAATGATTTCAGAGTAGGCGATTCCTTGTTTGTCCAGCACTTTTTCAAATTGATTTAAAGCATACAGTTTCACTGCAACCGTCAGTAATAAATAAGAACTGGAAATAATTAATCCTCTTTTGACGTATTTCATCCGAAGCAAAGCATCCTTATTTCTCCACACAAAAATGAGTGAAATTAAGAGTGGAATGGTATAAAGTGGATCGATAACAAAGATAGTTTTAAAGGCAAAACGGGTTGCTAATGGCCATAAGATTTGCGTTCCCCAAGAAGTGAATAGGTCGAGTAGTACGTGGGTAAACAAACACCAGAAAACCATTAATGAGGCTTTTGAAAAACTGACTTTCTGTTTCTCAAGTTTAGAAATCAACCAACCGAAAATAGGAGATAAAAGCAAGAACAAAAACAGTGAGTGACTGACGCCTCGATGAATATACACGCCATCGACGTCGTTCATAAAAGATCCCACGACTACATCTAAATCCGGAAGTGTTCCTAAAATTGCGCCGTATAAAAAAGTTTTATTCTTCAATTCCTTGCCTGCGCAGACTTCAGCTACAGCAATTCCTAAGACGATTTGTGTGAATGAATCCATTTATGAGTTTACTTCCCTATACAAAACTTACTGAAGATATTCCCCAAAAGATCCTCTGTAGAAATCTCACCTGTAATATTCCCCAAGTGATACATCGCTTGACGAATGTCCATCGCAATGAAATCACCTGTAATATCTGTCATCAATCCGTTGAGCGCTTGCTTTAAAGCATTTGCTGCTGCTTCAAGTTCCATGACGTGACGTGCATTAGTGATAATCGTTTCGTTTTGTATGTCAGCTCCTTGTGTAATTTGATGCACCATCCAGTTTTTTAAGGTGTCGATGTTATCTCCTTTTTTGGCACTAATATCGAGTTCGTCATCGGCAATTGGATGCGTTTGTAAATCCGATTTGTTGGCGATGACCAAAATGCGTTTATCAGGATAGGTCACTTGAAGGTCTTTTTTCCAAGAACGGACTTCGTTCAAACTATTTTCGATACTTGCATCGGCCATGCACAGAATGATTTTGGCTTGATGGATTTTTTGTTTGGACCGCTCAATTCCTAACGCTTCAATTTCTTCGGCGTGTTCACGAATTCCAGCCGTGTCGATGAGACGAAAAAGGATTCCGTCAATGTTGAGTGTTTCTTCGATAACGTCACGCGTAGTTCCAGCAATTGTACTGACAATCGCGCGGTCTTCGCTTAATAGCTGGTTAAGAAGCGTTGATTTTCCTGTGTTTGGCGCGCCTACAATCGCCACAGGAACACCGTTTTTAATCGCATTTCCAAGTTCAAAAGATTGTATCAATCGTTCGATGTAAGTGATAACTTCTCCGACTAATTTCTTCAATTCGGTACGGTCAGCAAATTCAACATCTTCTTCTGCGAAATCCAATTCTAGTTCGATTAAACTGGCGAAATGAATCAGTTTTTCGCGTAAGTCTTTCAGTTCATTGGAAAACTGACCTTTCATCTGCGAAATGGCAATATCGTGAGCTTTTTTGGATTCGGAGTGAATTAAATCAGCGATGGCTTCAGCCTGCGACAAGTCCATTTTACCGTTCATGAATGCACGAAAAGTAAACTCTCCAGGACCTGCCATTCGACAACCTTGACGCACTAATAAATGTAAAATCTGCTGTTGAATATAAATTGAACCATGACAAGCGATTTCAATTGTCGGTTCGCCGGTAAAACTTTTGTTTCCTTGGAAAATAGTAATCAGCACTTCGTCGATTAGTTCGCCAGTTTCGTTTTTTATGGTGCCAAAATGAGCCGAGTGAGAAGGTACCTCTTCTAGATTTTTCGAAAAAATGGATGAACCAATTTTCAAGGCATCTTTCCCCGACGCACGAATAAGCGCAATCGCACCCATGCCGTTCGCTGTGGACAAGGCACAAATTGTATCTGAAGTATCACCGACTGTGTACATATTTTCTTTTTTACAAAGGTAATGAAACAAAAAGACACGAACCTTTCGATTCGTGCCTTTCTAAACTACTACTATGAAAAATCTATTTCTTTTTTAGTGGAATAGTCGCATTAATTTTGATGACTTTTCCCACATCATTGTCTGGTTCTCCAATTCCATAATCGGTTCTATCGACCGTAAATTTTGCATTCAACGTATTTTTTTCAAACGTAAAAGGAATAGTAATTAATTTACTCACACCGTGCATTTGCAAATAGCCCGTAACCTCATATCCCGTATCTGTTTTTACAAATCCATCCGTATTAGAGATAAACTTGATATATGGATGTTCGCTTGCATTAAACCAATCTGCTCCTTTTGCATGGGAATTCTTCAAAAAATTTCCGGTAGCGATTGATTCAATTTTAATCACTAAAACAAACTTGGAAGTACTGATGTTTTCAGGGTCAAAAGTAATATCACCTGTTAAATCTCCGAAATTACCCGATACGCTTTTACTAGAAAAGGCCACTTTATACTTCGGTGCAATCGTCCACTCTTGAGCGAATGCTGAAAGCCCGATAAAGGCAATCAAAAATAGGATAGTTAGTTTCTTTTTCATCGGTTATTATTCTGCTACGGTAAATTCCATGTCTGCCACGAAACGTATTTCGTTGCTTACCACTGCATCAGGGAAACTTTCACCAACACCGAAATCTTTACGCTTCAGTTCGCCTGTAAATTTCATTCCAATTTTTTTCTCCTTCGAGTCTGGATTAACCATTTCACCCGTTTTCTCTGCATTTAAAGTAATGCTTTTAGTCACGCCATGAAGTGTGAAATCACCTACAACCGTATAATTTTCTCCTTTCCCTTTCTTAACAGAAGTGGAAACAAATGTAATTTTAGGATATTTTTGTACGTCTAGGAAATCAGCAGACTTCACATGGTTGTCTCTTTTTTCCACACGTGTATCGATAGAAGCAGACTCGGCAGTAAATTCAATTACTACATCTGAAAGATCCGCTTTTGTTCCAGTAATTTTTGTATCATACTTTTTAAACATTCCGTTAAAGTCCGCAATTCCCATGTGCTTAACCGAGAAGATAAAACTAGAGTGAACAGTGTCTTGCTCAAGTGTGAAGTTTGTCGCTGTTGCAAAAGACATCAATCCTACTGCAAGTGCTATAATACTAATTTTTAATTTTTTCATGTTTTTTCTTTTAAAGATACACAAACTTACGAAATATAATGTTACCGTGGTAATTATTTGTGTTTATTTTAAGAATTAATTCATTTTATTTCTACTCCTTTTTCCATAGGAATGAAGGAATCACAATAAAATTTATTCAAAAACAATCTTTATTTCCAAACGCTAGATTTATTTCAGTAAATTTGTCTTCTAAGAAGTATAATTTTGTAGATTATGAATAATGTTGTAGAAGCAGGAGTAGTTGGACCTTGGCAATTTGCTATCGTAATTGTAGCACTCTTACTCCTTTTTGGAGGTAAAAAAATTCCTGAACTAATGAAAGGCTTAGGAAAAGGCATGAAAGAGTTTAAGGACGCTACAAAAGGCGAAGGAGAAAAAGAAGTCGAGAAAAAAGAGGAGGAGCCAAAATAACCAAACTATATGTACAAGAATTTTGCTGAAGTAAAAAACACACTTGCTTCTGGTAAGTCTGTATTGGATATTGTTGATACGTACTTGCAGTCAATTACTGAGAGGAAACATCTCAATGCTTTCTTAGAAGTTTTTGAACAAACGGCACGTCAACAAGCAAAAATTGTAGACGAAAAGAGAGCGAATGGAAAAGCAGGTCGCTTAGCTGGTATGGTTATCGGTATTAAAGATAATATTTGCTATAAAAACCATAAAGTATCAGCGTCTTCCAAAATATTAGAAAATTTCGAATCACTATATACCGCCACAGCTTTACAACGCTTAATCGATGAAGATGCCATTGTCATCGGTCGGTTAAATTGCGATGAGTTTGCCATGGGCAGTTCCAATGAAAATTCTGCTTTTGGACCCGTTTTAAATCCAATTAAGGAAGACCGTGTTCCTGGTGGATCTTCTGGAGGTTCCGCTTCGGCTGTTGCTGCAAACTTATGCACAGTAGCTTTAGGTTCTGACACAGGAGGTTCGATTCGTCAACCAGCATCTTTTACGGGAACCTTTGGTATAAAGCCGACTTACGGACGTATTTCTCGCTATGGATTAATCGCCTACGCTTCTTCATTCGACCAAATAGGTGCTTTCTCCAATGATTTGGTGGATGTGGCGTTGGTTACCGAAATTATGGCGGGGAAAGATGCCACCGACAGTACTTCATCCATTGAAGCAGTTGGTAATTATACACCGAGTTTACCTACCCAAAAATTAAAAATTGCCCGCATTAAAGAATATGTTGAAAACGATGGCATTCATCCAACAATAAAAGCGGCTTTCGATAAATTATTTTCCGATTTAAAAGCGGAAGGACATGAAATCATCGATTTCTCTTTCCCCTATTTAGATTATATGGTTCCTGCTTATTACGTATTAACAACGGCAGAAGCTTCTTCTAACTTGTCACGGTTTGACGGTGTTCATTACGGTTATCGCTCACCGAATGCACAGGGAACAGAAGAGACCTATAAAAAATCACGTTCAGAAGGTTTTGGACCAGAAGTAAAGCGTCGTATCATGACGGGAACATTTGTTTTGTCGCATGAATATTACGATGCGTATTACACGAAAGCACAAAAAGTACGTCGTGTTTTACAAGAAAAGACCAATGAGATATTAAGTAAAGTGGATTTTGTCTTAATGCCAACGACACCCAATGTAGCGTTTAAACATAATTCTATCTCTGATCCGATTGAAATGTATTTACAAGATATTTTCACCGTTCATGCCAATTTAACAGGACATCCAGCAATTTCGATTCCGCATTTGGTGAAAATTGATGGACTCCCATTCGGCGTTCAGTTAATGACGGACTTTTTTAAAGAAAAAGTATTATTTGATTATTCAAAATTAATAGAAAAACACATCTGCGATTCATGAGATTTTTAGTCACTTTCATAGTAACGTTTTTTATTTTCGGTGCTTTTGGACAAGTTCGACAACCAAAGCCTGTGGAGAAAGATTCACTCAGTAGTGATGTGTTTATTGACTTAATAGAAACTACTTTATTTGACTATTATGGTGAAGTCTCCAAACTTCCCAATTATGAAACAATTCTCAATGATCTGGAAACGGAATCGATAGATGATATTTCAGATGAAGAAATTTGCAAGCGGATTAAAGCCATGAATGAACTTTCTGCGTTTAAATTTGATTGCAATCGTATCGTTATTGATGCCATCCGAGGATTTATAAAATCACGTAAGTCGTTTACTAGAATTTGTTTGGGTCGCTCAACTATTTATTTTGATATGTATGAAGAGTACTTCAACAAATACGATATTCCGAAGAATTTAAAATACTTGTCTGTTATTGAAAGTGCATTGAGTCCTCGTATAAAATCACGTGCTGGAGCATTAGGCTTGTGGCAGTTTATGTACGGAACGGGGAAAATGTATGGTTTAAAAGATAATTCCTACTTCGATGAACGTATGGATCCACGAAAGGCAACCGATGCTGCTTGTCGATATTTGAAGAAATTACATGCTATTTATGCCGATTGGAATTTGGCTTTAGCAGCATATAATGCCGGCCCTGGAAATGTCAATCGTGCGATTCGTAGAGCAGGTGGAAAAGTATCTTATTGGGCCATTCGTCCTTATTTGCCAAAAGAAACACAACAATACGTTCCACGTTTTATTGCAGCGACGTATTTATTTGTCTACGCAAAGCAACATCACATTACGGCAGCACCTTCTCCTTATACGTATTATCAATTGGATACGATGTGCTTGAAAAAAGGCGTTCAGATGAGTGATATTTCTAATTTAATCAATTGGGATATCGACAGTATTAAGTTTTTCAATCCAACTTATAAAGGGACATATATTCCTAAAACGGAACCAAGTCAATGTATTACAGGACCATTAATGTATATTGGAAAGTTGGTGAGTTTAGAAGATTCGCTTTACAATACTTCTGGTAACTCAGAAGGTCTTGTGGAAGATAACTCACAAGATGCATCGGATTTATACCCGCTAAGCACGACGATTGTTTATGATAATCATACGGTGAAGGTAGGCGAGACACTTTCTAGTATTGCCACGAAGTACAATATTTCATTAGAACTTCTAAAGCAAGAAAATAAGCTAACGACGAATACCGTTACTGTGAATCAAGTGTTGAAAATACCACGAAAAGTGATTAGCTCAACCAATTCTTCAGGGCAAGAAGTACGATTGGTACATGATACTATTTATTATGATACCGTTTATACAAAAATTCATACCGTTCAACGAAATGAAAATTTACAAGTCATTGCGGACATTTATAAAGTGGAAAAAGATTCCATTATGGCGTGGAATGATTTAACCGATAAATGGATTAATATCGGCCAAAAGTTAACCATCTACGAAAAAGGGAAAGCCTATAAATTGGGGGAGATGAAACAAAAAGTAATCTCACCTTCCACTCCAAAACCAACGAATCCAACACCAGCAGTTGCAAAACCACAATATTACACCGTTCGTTCAGGCGATTTATTCAATCGAATAGCAACCAAATATGGATTATCACAAGCACAGTTGCAAAAATTAAATCCGCGTGTTAATCCGAGTAGAATCACTGTTGGACAAAAATTACGCATCAAATGAACCTAGAAAATATAAACACTATTATCTTCGATTTAGGAGGTGTTGTATTAGACATCGACTATCACTTGACACAAAGTGCTTTCGAAGAATTAGGATTAACGAATTTTCAAGATCATTTTACACAAGCAGCGCAGTCTGGTCTTTTTGATGACTATGAAATTGGCGCTATTTCAAATGCTCATTTTATCAATAAAGTGTTGGAATTTATGCCAGAAGGAACAAGTCCCAATAAAGTTGTTCACGCTTGGAATGCCATGATAAAGGAAATTCCTGCAGAAAACTTGACGCTTTTAAAGCAACTAAGAGAAAAATACCAACTTATTGCTTTGAGTAATACAAACGATTTGCACATCGACTTTTTTGAAGGGAAATTACACAAGCACGGAAAAGAATTACAAATGACCGATTTCTTTCATCATGCTCATTATTCCTCTCAATTAGGAATGCGCAAACCGAATCCAGAGACTTTTCAAAAAGTGTGTGATTTACACCAACTTGACAAAATGAAAACGGTGTTTATTGACGACACGATTCGACACATTCATGGTGCTGAAGAATGTGGTTTGAATACGTTTCATTTTACAGATGGCGCGTATCAGTTGAGTCAACTTTTCTCCTGACACAATTCCACTAAAATTCCATCGGTTGATTTAGGATGTAAAAAAGCAATGATTTTATTGTCCGCTCCACTTTTTGGTGTTTCGTTAATCAATTGAAATCCTTCTGCTTTGAGGCGTTCTATTTCAGCGTAAATATCTTCTACATCAAAAGCAATATGATGAATTCCAGGTCCTTTTTTGGCGATGAATTTATGTATCGGAGAACTTTCGTCGGTTGCTTCTAACAATTCGATTTTGGAATCGCCAATTTGATAAAAAGCGGTTTTGACATTTTCGGAAACGACTTCCTCAATCTTATAACATTTGCTTCCCAATAAGGCTTCGTAGACTTTAGCAGATTCTTCGATATTATTTACGGCAATGCCTAAATGTTCAATTTTTCTCATCATTTTTTAATTATCGTTTCTTTTTTAGTGTCGTAATATAGCGTATAAAAACCACTCTTTAAGTTGGTGACATCTATTTGTTCCCCAAAGCCTTCCTTGACCGTAACGCCATTTAAATCGTTTAATCGATAAAAAGTAGCTACTGGTTTGAGATAGGCAATAAAGCGAATATTCTTATCTACAGAAGTAGAAAGTAAGTGGCAATTTTGTTCTTTTATATCTTCAATTGGAAAATAAACAAATGAATTTTTAATGTTCGCTTTTGAAATTCTAAAAAGATTTTTTCCACTAATAACAAAAGGCAAAGTATATTCATACGTCTGATTTCCTAAGCCTTTACTATCGATTTCAGCAATTTTTACCCACTTATTTTTATAGAGAATTTCTAACAAAATAGGAGAGAGTAAAATGTTGTTTTGAACTTGCCAAGAGAACTTACCTTCTTCTAATTTTAGATGGACGAATTTAACGGGTTCATTCGACATAAAATCCTCCTTATTGTAAATGATCAACTGGCAGCTGGCTTCATGGTCGATGGTCATGGTGAAGAAATCATTTTTGCGAAGTCCAATTAATGACATGTCTACTTCTAAGTAGTTATCAGAAATGTTAAAGGGATATATTTCACCATTGATGGTAATTCGATTGATGCAGGTTCCAAAAAAGTCAACTGAGATTGGATTGTTGAGAATCATTTTCTTTCCCGAATATACGCCATCAAAAACGAGCTGTTGTGCATTTAAAAAACCACAGAAAAGGAATAAAACCGCAAAATTTAACGTTGTTTTTCTGATTTTGTCCATAATCGGAAATAAATGATAAATTTAAAACTTAATTGTGTTACATTTTCATTAATGACAAAATTTCCATGAAGAAAGGCTGGATTTTATGGTTTCTCGTTATTTTCATCGCCTCATGTCGTACTATTTCGGATAGAGCAAATCATCAAGGTGGTAGCGTCGCATACTCAATTGATGCAAACCCTACGACTTGGGTGCCAAGCTTAGCGTATGATAATAATACCATGATTGTGTTGAATCAATTGTACGAAGGATTGGTCGAAATGGACCGGCAATCGTATCAGGTTAAACCTTTACTGGCAAAAAGTATCGATAACTCTTTTGATTTCACCACTTATACGTTTGAACTAAATCAAAATGTTCATTTCCATCCACATAAAATTTTCCAAGGAGACAGCACTGAAGTACTTACGAATACCGATGTTATCAGAACATTTGAATATGCTTGTTCCAAAAAATATCACGAAAGTTCGTACGCTTATCAAAATATTTTAAAAGAGGTCAAAGGTGCTGAAGCGTATCATAGAGGTGAATGTGATACGATTGAAGGATTGTACGAAGAAGATGGAAAGATTGTCATTGAATTAAATAAATCGGATCCCCTTTTTTTACAAAAACTAGCTTCTCCAACACTCGGTATATTTTCTGCAAAATGGATTAAAAATCATCAAGGAGTTCCTCCCGGAACAGGACCGTTTTATTTGCAATCAGCGACTGATAAAACAATTTCTTTGGTAAGACACCCTTATTATTTTAAGAAAAGTGAAGAAAATTACCGCTTGCCCTATTTGGATAAAGTGGTGTTTAAAATATATAAAGATGAGCAAGTAAAAATCAATGATTTTCTGAATGCACGATTAGATATCATCAACGGAATTGATGTAGCGGGCTTAGATGTTATTTTTGAAAATAAAAAGGAAGAGTTCAATCAAATTCCACCTAAATTGATCTATTTCAATAATCCACTATTGCAAGCGACAATGGTATTGTTTAACTTAAACACGCCTCTTTTAGAGTCAACGACCAATCGTAAATTGATGAATTATGCCATCAATAGAGATGAAATAAATCGAAAAATAATTCACAATCAAGGACTAAAATCATCAGTCTTTGGATTAATTCCACCAATCGACAATGTTTTTAATCTTTATGATTATCAACAACTAAAAAAAGAAAGCTTAAAGTATAATCCAGATCGAATAAAAAAAACCACCATTAACGACTTTGAAACCGATACACTTACACTGAATGTACTCAATGAAACCCAGCGTATTAAACTGGGAAATATCATTAAGGAACAACTAAAAAAAGAGTTAAATCTGGAAATTCAGGTAAATGCTTTAAGTGCGGAGGAAATGATACATTCGATTGAGAAAATGGATGCCGATCTTTATTTAATTGGATTGTCCGCTGAGTTTTTAAATCCTCTTTCGCTGATGAAACACTTTTATGGAGAGTCTGTTCCCGATTCTTTGTATGTGCCGTCAACTGTGAATTTTTCCCGTTATAAGAATTGGTACTTTGACCAGTTTTATGAAAAAGCTTCAAAAGAGTATAAAGCTTCGAAACAATTTAATTCAATTTTGTTGGCTGAGAAAGAACTTTTGAAAAACCCACCGTTCATAGTTTTGTATTACAACTCGGACAATTATGTTCATTATACGTATGTTTGCAACCTGAACAGCAATCTATTAAACTTGATTAAGTTTAGAGATATTTACCTAAAGAAAAAAGTTTATGGCTAGAAAAATACCTTTCATTTTAATCCTACTATTTTCGAGCGTTCAACTATTTGGACAAATCACACAAAACGTACGAGGGAAAGTCGTTGATAACGAAACCAATTATCCACTAATCGGAGCAACCATACGTATTGTCACATCGGATACGACTCAAAGATTTGAAACAGTTACAGATACCGTGGGGGACTTTTCTATTCTCAATGTTCCAATTGGAAAACACGAATTAATAGTCAACTATTACGGGTACAATAATAAAGCAGTAACCGTTGAAGTCAACTCGGGACGTGAATCGTATGTCGACCTGATGCTGCAAGAAACGTTTGAAGAATTGGAAGGTGTTAAAATTGTGTCCCGTAAACCAAATGAAACAGTGAATGAAATGGCGGTTGTTTCTTCTCAGAAGTTTTCGGTGGAAGAATCGAATCGTTATCCTGGTTCACGAATGGATCCTGCTAGAATGGTTTCTAATTTTGCGGGTGTTCAAGGCGCAGACGACTCTCGAAATGATATTATCGTAAGAGGAAATTCACCGTTAGGAATTGTATGGCGTATGGAAGGAATTGACATTCCAAATCCATCACATTTTGCTACTTCGGGATCTTCTGGAGGTCCAGTTACGGCATTGAACAATAAAACATTGGCCAATTCAGACTTCTTTATGAGTGCTTTCCCAGCGGAATATGGGAACAGTATTTCTGGTATCTTTGACTTGAAGTTACGAAGTGGAAATATGAACGTACACGAAATGAGTTTCCAATTTGGTTTCTTAGGAACAGAATTAATGGCGGAAGGACCGCTTTCTAAAAGAGGAAATTCCAGTTATTTAGTGGTGGGGCGTTTCTCTACGCTTTCCATGATGAAAAAAGTCGGAATTCAAATTGGTACCGATGCGGTTCCTACGTATGGCGACGGCGCCTTTACGTTCAGATGGCGATTAAAGAATGGCGGACAGTTGACGTGGTTTGGAATGGGTGGTGCAAGTGATATCAAAATCATGATTTCCGAACAAAAAGAATATTCTACCGAAACATTTGGCGAAGGCGACAGAGACCAGTATTTTGGTACAACCATGGGTTTGACCGCTTTGAATTACAAGAAGTCGTTGAGTGAAAAGACGTTTTTGAGTTTGACAGCAGGCGTTACGTTTGAAAGACAACGTTCACATCATAATTATTTAGTGAGAAGTATGGACACGGTGAATCAAGATGGTGTCGATAGATACTTGATTTCAGTGGATTCTATTTATCCGATGATGGGCTATCATTTCAATATTCTAAGAGGAACGGCGCAATTTTCCATCAATCATAAAATCACTAAAAACCACATTATTAAAGCAGGCTTAAATGGCGAAGTTCAATATTTGGACATGCTTGATTCTGTTTTGAGTTTGGATGAAACCCATTTCAATAGACGTTTTGACTACAAAGGAATGGCGGCCTTAATTCAACCGTTTGTGCAATACAAATACCGTATCACAGAAAACATGGATTTCTTAGTTGGAATTCACGCGCAGTATTATTCGTTAAGTAATAGCGTTAGTCCTGTTGAACCGCGTTTGGGTTGGAAATGGCGATTACCGAAGTCAAATAGTATTTCTTTTGGTGCTGGATTACACAGTCAGACGCAACCTGTTTACAACTATGCGTATTCAAAAATTGATGTGAATAATGTGCGTTACTACGAAAATAAACACATGGATTTCTCTAAAAGTATTCACACAGCATTAGCGTATGAAAAATATTTCAAGGGAAATTTCAATATCAAAACAGAACTATATTATCAATACTTATATCACGTGCCAGTAGAAGTGGTTCCATCTTCTTTTTCGATGATTAACCAAGGAAGCGGATTTCAGCGTTTCTTCCCGAATCAATTGCAAAATACAGGAACGGGACAAAATTATGGAGTGGAGTTAACCGTTCAAAAGTTCTTCGATAAATCGTTCTTTTTCTTAGTAACGGCTTCTTTATACGATTCAAAATACAAAGGAAGTGATGGCATTACTCGAAACACGTCATACAACGGTCATTTCACTACGAATCTATTAGCAGGCAAGGAATTCCGTCTTTCAGACAAGCAAAGCATTTCAGCTGGCTTAAAAGTGACTTGGGCAGGAGGAAAGCGTTACGGTTATGTGGATAGAGCCGCTTCGGAATTGCAACGTGAAATTGTGTTTAAAGATTCTGCCTTCAACAATTTACAATTCAAGGATTATTTCCGAATCGACTTTAAGTTGAGTTGGAAGTTGAACACCAAGAAATTGACGCATGAAATTGGATTGGATTTAATCAATATTCTGAACACGAAAAACATGTTAGCGTTGACGTATGCGCCCGATCTTGCAGATCCCTCAAAAGAACCCGTTGCCGTTAAAAATCAATTGGGATTCTTACCGCTGTTTTATTATAAGATTGATTTTAGAGTGAAGCAAAAAGAGGCGAAATAATGGAGTTATATAAATTAAAATTTTGATGATGAATAAAAGTATATTGATCTTAATTCTATTCTTATTTAATAGCTATTCTTATGGGCAGACAAAAGGTATAGTTGGTAATTCTGACAAGATTTGTATCGATACGTTAAAAACAAAATTACTAATCGGTAAGTGGTACGACTTTTCACCCATTTTCTATGTAGAACAAGACAGTTACATTGTTTACTACGTAAAGAAATCAACAGACCTGTATGACAGCACTAATTACAAAGGAACTTTATTGTTTAATAGTAACGGTTCTTTCGAGAAAACATTCAAAGTGAATGACACAATTAAGAGTCTCCAAGGTAATTGGACTATTACTCAGGGCACTAGGCAAATAAAACTTACAATTTCCGAAAATAAATATCCACCTCAAACATGGACAATTATAGAATTGAATAGGAATATATTTATATTAAAACGTGGGATTTAGCTGTCTAATACCACAACGATAAGAAATTAGCGATTCAGTACTTGAATGAAGCTTTTCCGTTAAGTTGGAACAGGTCGTGTTTCATGTTAAGATTTGAGAAGGTAGAAAAGTTAGTCGGTCAAAATCATCACTTTTTTAGTTACCAATCGTCTTAAACAACTAAACATTTATAATTACGTATCTAAAGTTTCGGAGATAAAGTTAGAGATTTTCTTGTTGGTTTGAGGAATATAGAGATGCTAAGGCATTATTTAAGTTTTGCAGTTTCATCTTGCTTGTTGATGAGCGTGCTGATGAACCTTATCCAATCCACTCCCATTAATGCGAAAACGGAGTCAAACAATTGAATTAATATATCCCATATTCTTTGAATTATGGTTTGTTTGATTATCATTTCTTTAAAATCCCTAAACAATATTCCGAGTGTTTCATAATCTTTAAATCGTTTTTTCAAAGCCAGTACCATATCCGTTGATTATCACAATTCTATTCGTTTTCATCAATCCGATAACGTGGAGTTTTGGTTTGATATCTAAAATTCCCTTGATGGATTTTTCTCAGATAAACCAGCTATCTGCCAAAACGTAATCTACTTTGAGCCATTTTTTTACAGAATGCTTTATTATTTTTAAAGCATTACTTATTTTATCCTCAGAAACCACAGAAGTCCTTTCGTACCCTGCACTTTCTGGAGTTCTTATTTTAGAAAATTGCGCTTTGAGTTCTTTAGTTTTTAGCCCTCTTTTTCCTTGCTTTCCCGCTTCGTTATGAATAGAGAAATCCATAGGAAGAAACGTTTTCCATCTGTGTATCCAAGCGTTAAAACTTTCATTCCCAACTGATAAGTATGTGTGCAGTTGTCAAATACTTTTCCAATAAACTCCATAGTTTTACCTGTTTTATCAAGCTGTGTGTCATCTATAATTAGGCACTTTGCTTCGTCTGCGTTTTGGTCAGATTTTACGTCTATTAAATTATGTACTTGCCTAAAAAACAACAACATAATACTACGCCAATGGATATTTGTATTGTTTAGAAAATCATAAAATACATCTTTTTTGTGGGATAATTCTTTGTAGAATCCAGACTGCATCAGTTGTGCCACATTGCTAAAATCCAAAAAACGAAAAACAAAAAGCGTTTGGAAAACTTTACTACCGCCGATACCACGTTTTTTGGCATCTGAAAAAAGTTTGTTAATGTATAGCAAGTCAAATTTTCCAAGTAATTGGTTAAATATACCCACCATTGTCGAAGAATTTTGACAATAAGAATTGATTTCTGAAAGCGATTTTGTATTTTTGTTCTGTTGCATTTTTCTTGAATCAGTTTTTTGTTTGTAACTAATTCAAAATTAATGATTTATAATGAAAAATGTAATATTTTTAAGAACTTATATCGCTGATCGTCAAATGTTTAACATCTCCGGAACTTGAGTAAATAATCAAAAACAATTGTGGAGTTTTTAGATAATTTATTTTCGATTTGTTTATTTTTTTTTAATTTGGCGGAAGTATAAAACATATTAACTATGAAGAAAACATTGTTTTTAGTGCTATTCTGTTTGATTGCGTTAGTTTCTTGTAAAAAAGATGACTCGGTAAAAAGCAAACTCAGTAGCGGAAATGGGAAATGGAACGTTACACATCTTGAGCAATATGTGTATTCTCAAAATGGGTATTTTTGTAATGATTGTGGTGAATTGAATTTTAACCGTAATAAAACAGGTGAAATGGTTATAGGAGGTACCGCATCGACATTTACTTATTCCGTAAAAGATGATGGAAAAAAACTAGTTCTGTATATCGATGAAAGCGGGACAGTGTATAACATCACTTGGAATTGGAACAGAAGTGAGTTTACATTATTGACTGATTTGTCAATTAATGGACTATCTCAATTAATAACTTGTAAAAAGAACTAATTATGAAATCATTTTTCACACTAATCCTTTTCGTTTTTTTATTAGCAGGATGCAGTAAAGAAGCAACAACTAATTCAAGATTAAAAGGTAAATGGACTGTTGACGTAAAACAAAGTAAATGGTGGACAAATCCACCGCAATACTCTGAGACTTCTAATTATGGCACCATGGAATTTGACAAAAAAGGTAATGGTAATTTCATAGTTATAATTCCTGAACATACTGTAATTGATCAGTATATTGGCACCTATACTGTTCCTGAAAAAAAATATGAATTCGATCTAAAACATTCTTTTGAAGATGTGGGAGAAGTATTAATAATGACAGATATTAACAATGTTTCTGATACTATTGGGGTTAATTGGGGTTGGGATAAAAAAAGTTTCACGCTTATTCCTTCGTTAACTAATGATGGCACAATTACTTTTTATTGTCATAAACAATAAATATCCAGTTCGATTAAAAATAGTGAATACATTTTTTTAATTACGAAGATTAGCAGTTAATCATACATTATTATAAAATGTAAAACAATCATTACCTAAATTCAAGTAATAAATGCAACTTTTAGATTGCGTGGTGAAATAAATTTCAAAACAGGAGATAAATCCAAGAACTTCCCTCGCTGTTTCTAGGAAAGAGTTATTTTGCCCCGTTAAATCGCCAAAAATAAAGTTGTAATGTCACACCTTTCTTACGAGCAAAGATACACAATAGATATATTGTTACAAGCAGGAGATAAGAAATCTGCTATTACTCAGAAAATGAATATCGAGAAGTCAGTAATTTATCGATAAGTTAAACGTAATTGTGATAAACGAAGTGGATTGTACGAAGCTAAATTAGCTCAAGGTAAATACATCGAGAGAATGCTAAACAAGCCTAAGAAGACCAAGTTTAGCCAAGCATTAAAAGATAAAGTTATAATTTAATATGCCTATGCGGAACTTTGCCACAATCAATTCCAAGTGTATAAAACAACGGACATTAGAAGACGCTCGAATACTTTTTCACCAAAACCTCTTCAGTTATATTTGAAACAATACTCGTTTAGATAGTTTTGCATATATCGGTCTGAAACACCGTGATAGATTGCGTTTAAAATTGATTTAGAATTAGATATTGCTTTGTGAACCCAAGGTAATATCTTTCCTGGACATTCCTTGGTCATATTATGAGGTTCATGTTTCGAAACAAGATCCTTTAGATTGTTATAGGCAGTATTGTCATCCGACACAATTTTAGACTTTGAAGTTATTTGCCTTTCCACTTCATTATCAATGGTTGTTGTCTGTAGATCCTCAATAACAATCATTTTCAAATATTTAGGTATAGTTCGATGCTTGTATTTTGATGGCTTTAAGCTTAATGGAATTTCTTGAACCGAATGTGCTACGAATACTTTTGTTTGTTTTTGAGAACCTTTTCCGCGTTTTAACTTTTCAGTTTCACCCGTAAAATCATTTGTTTCTAATCCGTCTGTGTGCGTAAAAAAGCCTTCGTCTAATTCAATTGTATTTCCAAATTTATATATTGAATCACGCTTTCCCATTACCAAACGTAGTTTGTGCATCATCAGAAAAACTGGAAGATAATACTTGTGACCTATTTGACGTTGTTTAAAATCGAGCTTGCAACTCTCTTCATCAGGGAAATATGTTCTAAAATCAATAAATTTCATACCTTTAATTATTATTTAAAACAAAGGTATGTGGCATCCACGTAAAATATTTACGTTCTTGTGGCAAAGTTCCGCAGAAACATTTAAAATTACGTCTGACGATAAGACGATTTATCTTTTGTATTCCACTTCAGTTAATTGGCATTATTATGAAAACTCTGATAACACTTCTTGCTCTTCTCCTAATCTGTACTTCAACTTTCACTTTGGCACAACCGAAAATTCAATTTGACACGACTATCTATGATTACGGAAGTGTGGTAGAATCTAACAGCGCATTTATAGCGAAATATTGGTTTACAAATACTGGTACAGAACCATTGATTATTGGTAATTTACGAACTAGCGATGGTGGCTTAGCACCGGGAAGATGGCCTAAAGAACCGATTTTACCAGGAAAGCGGGATTCTATTACCTTGCTTTATCACGGTAGAAGAATTGGACCAATTAACAAAACGGGTGTCGTAACTTCAAATGCTGTAAATAATCCTAGTGTTGTATTACGAGTTAAGGGTGAAGTTTTATTTAAAAAGACCAGTATTAAAGTGAGTATGAATGAAGCAGATATGAGGACAATTCCTTTTGGTGAAGTGGATACTATTTCTTTTATTGTTACCAATACTGGAAATGAGCCATTGCATTTTAACTTTTTAGATAATTACCCCACTCCATTAATTGATTTGTTTTACAGACGTCTCTCTGTTTATAATCCTTTAAATTTGAATGATATTCCTTCGAAAGAGCCAATTTACAATGAAATTGTTGCAGCACCCAATGAGATGATTCTAGTTCAAATTTGCTTGCGAAATAACTATGGAAATGTTGGGCCAACAGAACGTTGTTTGTACTTCAAATATAATTCAGATGACACACTAAAGTACACTATTAAAGTAAATTATGTCGGAGCACCAGTGAAGGAAAAAGTTTACGAAGAAAACTATTTGTACGAATATAAAGAAGGTAAACTTATAAAAAGAACTGCGTATTATTATAATGGCGACTTTAGAGCAATTGATCACTTTCGAGACGGACATCTAATTAACTCAATTAAATACGATTATCCAAGTAATGGTGATAGAACCGAATACTTTTATAAGAATGATTTGATGATAGAAAAAGTAACACAACCTAACGATAAATAAGATGATTTCAAAATTACCACATGTAGGAACGACCATTTTTACGGTGATGTCTAAAATGGCAGCCGATTACAACGCCATCAACATTTCTCAAGGATTTCCGAACTTTCCGGTGGACGCTCGTTTATTAGATATTTACCAAGAAACGATTCGGGAAAATGTGCATCAATATGCGCCGATGATGGGACATCCTTTGTTAATGGAGGAATTGACCCAATTGACGGCTAGAAGTTATCAGCGGAATATTCGACCAGAAGACGAACTTTTAGTCACTGCTGGAGCAACTCAGGCAATTTTTACCATCATTCAGGCACTCATTCACTCAGGAGATGAAGCAATCGTTTTAGATCCTGCGTATGATTGTTACGATCCTGCGATTTTATTGGCTGGAGGAAATGCGATTCATGTTAATTTAGATGAAGCATTTCGTCCCAACTTTACGAAAATTGAAGCGGCTTTTTCCACTAAAACAAAAATGCTCATCATCAACAATCCACACAATCCGTCGGGAACTGTTTGGGCGCCAGAAGACTTTCAACAACTGTCCGATTTGTTGGATAAATACCCAAATGTGTTGTTATTATCGGATGAGGTATATGAATACATTACTTTTGAGAATCCGCATATTTCAATCAATACTTTCGAAAATCTAAGAGAAAGAGCGATTATCGTTTCTTCTTTTGGAAAGACCTTTCACATTACAGGATGGAAAATCGGTTATCTGATTGCACCCAAAAATCTGATGATTGAAATTAAGAAAGTACATCAATTTTTAGTTTTCTGTGTGAACAGCGTTTCACAAGT
>JBEBRN010000038.1:0-28385 GCA_040394775.1 Taishania pollutisoli | reverse complement strand
TTATTGCCGGGAAGTTGAAATGTAGTTACCCACAGTATTCCATATAGAGCCTAATGAATTTAATCATTAGACTAAATCTTTAGTATTGAATTTCAACTGATATATGTCAATAATTTCAACAATGAATAATTACTTTAACATAAATTGTAAATTTTTAATTGTATCTATAATTATCGTGTTTATTTCAGTTAATTCCTGGGGACAGACTTATACAGTTGGTACTTCGTCTGGGGTAAATTTGTCTAATCCCTTTCCTACTGAAGAAAACGATTCCAAATATCAGTACACACTAACCAAAGCCGAATTATCAGCAGCAGGATTAAGTGCCAATTCAGTAATATCCTCCATAGGTTACAATATTGGTACAGTTCAGACTCATATCATGAATGGCTTGACCATTTCGATAAAACATACTACCGCTACCACACTTTCTGCTTTTGACAATACAGGTCTTAATCAAGTCTATACAGGGAATATTGCCATGTCAGCAATAGGTTGGAGAGACCTATTATTTCAGAATGACTTTATTTGGAACGGCACAGACAATATTCTAATACAAGTATGTTATGATAATACTACTAATGCAGGTTCGGGGAATAATGTTTTAGTTTCGTTCAGAGGAACAGGAAGTAGCCGTGCAGTTTATTCACGGAGTAAAGCTACTGGTGCTGTGGGGTGCAACTTGACATCACCATCAACAAGCGTAAATATACCGATAACACGTTTTTTTGTTACTCCAGGACTTACTCCATCATTCAGTAACTTTTCAGCCAACCCAGCTTTATCGACTTCATTCGCACATCGAAAAGGAGCTAACGATACTCCTAAATTTACCATCAAATCATCTTCTAATTTCAACGCTGTTCAATTTGAGTTGAATACAAAATCCAATTTCACAGGAACTGCCTTTGTTTCTACCATTAGTGATGGAACAACATACAATGGTGCGACTTTATATGATTTTTGGACCACAACAGCGTTAACAGGGACCGATCAAACCTATTTTACGAGATGTAGAGTTTCATTAAATGGTGGCACAACCTATGGACCTTGGACAACCGAGCTTTGGCCATATTCTTACTTTCCATCTATTCCATACGAAGAAGAAGGATGGTATTATACAACAGGAGAACAATTTTCAACTGGAGTGGTACAAGAATTGACCTATAATAATATTAGTGTAAATAGCACACCACTTCCTGATAATGGAAATATTACGCTTAATCAAGGAATGTTTTCTATTACTTCTAAATTGGATGATGGAGTCAAAGAGGGAAGTGAATGGTTTCCTAGTGTTAGCTATATGACAATAGGAAGACGAACATCAGGATGTACCCGTACCGGGAATTTTTTTAACGGGATGAAATTTTCTATACCTATACCAAGAAATGCCTTAGTTATCTCTACAATTTTTTCCGTCGTTGCTTCAAGCTCTTGTCCATGCAATGATCAATCAAGTACGCTAGACTTAGTATTTGATGCTCATGCAGTAGATAATGCTCCAGTATTGGATGGTACTAATGTTGCTGCTTTAACAGGTAGAACAACAGCTAATAAATCAATAAACTACACGCCAGCATGGACAAATGGCACAAGATATGATTTAGTATCTGTTGAGAATATATTACAAGAAATAGTTAATAGACCCGGATGGAATGCAGGGAACAACTTCAATTTATTGGCAAGATGGGGAACATCTACCCCGACCGGCACGCTTAATAGATGTGTGAATCAAGCAGATAATGGTGCAACTACAGCACCACGTATTATAGGAACTTTCACTAATTACAAAAACACCGTCTATTTTCCTACAGTAGATAGAGCTATTTATGGGCCCGCTGGAACTACGTGGGATGAGTTAATAATTTCTGATAATACAACATGTACCTCTTGTTACACAGAATATGCTATTCATGATGCTGTCTCAAATGCAATGGTTGCAGGCCCATTTTTACGTTCAGCAGGACTCAATGGAACTCAAAGCTTTGACATCTCTACTGTAGCTGCACAAAATGTTTTCGTTTCTGCAACGGTGTATAGGTCCAATGCCTCACCACAAATAAATGATATTTGGTTGACAACTAATTTGCCTTCCCCACTTCCTATTGAACTGACTTCTTTTTCAGTAAAATGTGATACAGAAGGCAATACACTCATAAATTGGGAAACTGCTTCAGAGTCTAATTCTGACTACTTTTTAGTACAGCGAAGTGAAGATCTTATAACTTGGACGGATATTGCTAAAGTAAGCGCTCAGGGAACTTCTACTTCCGCTGTAAAATACCACATGACAGATTCAGATGCGACTAGAGAAATCAACTATTATAGATTAACGCAGTATGATTTGAATGGAGATTATGAAATCTTTAATCCTATTTCTTCTAAATGTTCTCCAGAAAATTTCTCAGTTGTTTTATTTCCCAATCCATCTAATGGTAATTTTTCATTAAAAGTTGAAAGTAATGAAGAATTAAAAGATGTGAATATTTCTATATTTGATGTAATTGGCAAGATTATTTATACTGAAAAAGTAAATTTTGTTATTGGAACTACTTTATATCCTTTTTCAAATCTACATCTGTCAAAAGGAAGCTATTTACTAAAAATAACATCTCCTAAAAAAGAACTGAAAGGCATTCCATTTTTAATTTATTAATTACTCATATTGAGTTAATTTTAATTGGGGCCATTCGTTTTGGTTAATGTCAATTCTATAAATCATTTTCAATTTATTCCATCAAAAGTGAAGTATTCGATAAATAATTCAGTAAATTTATCGACCTATTAATCTTTAATAATTAATTTATAACTTAAAAATGGAAACTATTGACAATCGTAAACCTGTTTACTACAGTGAGTATCTTCAATTAGACAAGATTCTTAATGCACAGGAATTGGAAAGTAAAAAAGAAGGTTTAGAAGCAAATGATGAAATGCTTTTTATCGTTGTGCATCAAGTATATGAACTTTGGTTCAAAGAAATAATTCACGAACTAGGAGTTATTCGTAAGACTTTTCAACAACCGACATTACCCAACAATTCACCAGCGTTATACGATGTTGTATATCGTTTAAAAAGAGTCAATAAAATTTTAAGTTTATTAGTGGAGCAATTTGGGATTGTTGAAACAATGACAGCGTTAGACTTCTTAGATTTTAGAGATTTGCTACGTCCTGCATCTGGATTTCAAAGTATTCAGTTTAAAATTGTGGAGGCTACTTTAGGATTGACTTACAAAGAGCGTTTCGGTAAGCAATATTATCTTTCTCAATTAAATGAAAAAGATATTGAACGTGTGAAACAAGCAGAGGCGGATGAGTCATTAATCGTTTTGATCAATAGATGGTTAGAAAGAATGCCGTTCTGTGAGGAAGAAAACTATTGGGATTCAGAAAAAGCAAAAGCGGACAAACATCCTTTCTGGGACACCTATCGCGAAGCGTATGAAAGTTCGTTATTAACTACTGAAGGATTAAACTTAAAGTCGTTTGATGCTATTATCATGAATGAAAATGAATATCCAGAAGAAAGAAGATTAAGTCAATTAGCGAGTAAGAATGCTCTGTTCATCATGCTTTATAGAGATTATCCATTGTTACAAACGCCATTTGAGTTATTGAACATGTTGCTTGAACTAGACGAGTTTATGTCTATGTGGAGACACCGACATATTCATATGGTACAACGTACCATCGGAAAACGTGTTGGAACAGGAGGAAGTACAGGAGCAGGATACTTAAAAGCTGCAGCAGACAGTCATTATGTCTTCAATGAAATGGCAGAACTGACGTCGTTCTTACTACCAAGACAAAAATTACCAAAACTTCCAGCGAATCTAGAAAAAGATTTAATGTATCAAAAAGATTAACGAAGTTTTTAAGATAAAAAAACGCAGTCTCAATAAGAGCTGCGTTTTTTGTTTTGTATAAGTTTATTTAAAATGAGGTGAGCTTTAATTCGCCATTTCACTCATGAATTTTATGCGCATTAGTCGAAGTTCTTCTTCCGAATAATCTCCATCTAATTCTTTATAGGCAGTGATTAAATCATCTGTTTCAGCTTCTCTAAAATAGTCGTATATCTCCTCTTGGTTATCAGAGTCCAATATTTCATCGATATAATAATTGATATTTACACGTGTTCCTGAAGCAACAATTCCTTCGATTTCTTCAATAACACCATCTAAGGTTTTACCTTGAGATTTACTAATATCTTCGAGAGATAGACGTTTATCAATATTTTGAATGAGTTGAACTTTTAAAGCTGATTTGTTAGCAATTGACTTCACCACAAAATCCAATGGTCGTTCAATATTATTTTGTTCAACGTATTCTTTGATTAACGCAACGAATGGTTCTCCATAGCGTGAAGCTTTTCCTGTTCCAACTCCTTGAATATTAGTCAATTCTTCAATTGTTATAGGGTATTGAAAGCACATGTCTTTCAAAGAAGGTTCCTGAAAAATAACAAAAGGAGGAATGTTCTTTTTCTTAGAGATTGACTTTCTTAAATCAGATAATAAAGTATATAATTGTTCATCAAAAACTCCTCCTTTGGCATCCGAAACAAAATCAATATCTTCCCCTTCATCGAACTTGCGTTCTTCAGATATCATAAATGTAGTAGGGTGATCAATGTATCGAAGTCCTTTTTCTGTTAGCTTAATAGTGCCAAAAGTGTCAATCTCTTTGGAAATATAGCCATTTACATCTGCTTGACGAATGACAGCACTCCAAAAGTATTCATCACGGTCATCCCCACTTCCAAAAGAAGACAACTTGTTGTGATTATATGATTTTATTTCAGACGTTAATTTTCCAGCCATAAATGCGCAAATATATTTCGCTTTTTGCATTTCTTTTAAGTCTTTTACAGCTTTCAATAATTTCACTACATAGTCTTTTCCTTCAATTTTTTCAACAGGGAAACGACAGTTATCACACATGGCATTACAGTTGTGATCATCAAACTCCTCTCCGAAATAATGTAGAATATACTTTCGTCGACAGATAGAAGTTTCGGTGTATGAAACAATTTCATTTAGTAATTGTCGGCCAATTTCTAGTTCTGTAACTGGTTTTCCTTGTAAAAACTTTTCTAGTTTCTCAATGTCTTTATAACTATAAAATGCTAAACATTCTCCTTTTCCTCCATCCCTTCCAGCACGCCCTGTTTCCTGGTAATAACTTTCTAAAGACTTCGGAATATCATGGTGAATAACAAAACGTACATCCGGCTTGTCTATTCCCATTCCAAAAGCAATGGTGGCAACAATTACATCAATGTCCTCCATCAGGAACATATCTTGATTTCGACCTCTGACATTTGCTTCCAATCCTGCATGATAAGGCAAAGCATTGATACCGTTAACTTGTAAGAGTTTAGCGATTTCTTCCACTTTTTTTCTACTCAGGCAATAGATAATACCAGAACTTCCTTCACGTGCTTTAATAAAACGGATGATTTCTTTCTCTATATCTCGCTTAGGACGAATTTCATAAAAAAGATTGTCTCTATTAAAAGAAGATTTAAACACTCTAGCATCTAACATATCCAGGTTCTTCTGAATATCGTATTGAACTTTAGGAGTTGCTGTTGCTGTTAAAGCGATAATAGGAACATTTGAAATACATTCAAATATTTCTCTTAAACGACGATACTCAGGTCTGAAGTCATGCCCCCATTCAGAAATACAATGGGCTTCATCAATGGCGAAAAAAGAAATATTTACACTCGTTAAAAAATCGACATTCTCTTTCTTAACGAGAGACTCAGGAGCAACATATAATAATTTTGTTTTTCCATCTTGAATGTCTTTCTTCACTCTTGATATTTCTGTTTTTGACAAAGATGAATTTAAGAAATGAGCAACAGAGTCACTGTCACTAATATTTCGAATAGCATCCACCTGATTCTTCATTAATGCAATTAACGGAGATACTATGATTGCAGTTCCTTCAGAAATTAAAGCTGGTAATTGATAACAAAGCGATTTGCCTCCTCCAGTAGGCATGATAACAAAAGTATTGTGACCTTTTAATACACTACTGATAATCTCTTCTTGTTTTCCTTTGAATTTATCAAAGCCAAAATAAGTATGTAACGCATTTTTAAGATCTACTACTAAATCCATATTTTTAATTTAACTTACGGTTCATTTTTAAAAAGTAAACTAATTTAATACAAAAAAACCATATATGAGCCTATTCAGGATAAAATAATTATTAATAAAGTCATCTCCACCCTAAATCAATTTTTAAATTTGTGGTATATTATGAAAGAGGGAAATCAAGAAATGAATTTTTTCGATCATCTTGAGGAATTAAGAAGTCGAATCATTAAAAGTGTTATTGCTATTTTAATAATGGCTATTGTGATTTTCATTTATCAAGAATGGGTAATGGATAATATCTTCTTGATAATGAAAGATCCAGATTTTGTCTCGTATCGTATGATGTGTAAGTATTTTAATATATGCATCGACGGTATCCCAGTTGAAATGCATAGTAATTCTGTGGGTGGGCAATTTGCGTACTCTATGATGATGAGCTTTGTAGGTGCTTTTGTTGTTGCTTTTCCATTTGTCTTTTACCAATTGTGGTCTTTTATAAGTCCAGGACTTAAGAAAAATGAAATTATGGCGGTTAAAGGAATCGTTTTTTACGTGAGTATCCTTTTCTTTATTGGTATTCTTTTTGGCTATTACGTTGTTGCTCCTTTAAGTATTCAATTTTTCGGAACCTATAAGATCTCTAAAGAAATCATCAACTTCTTCACGATTAACTCTTATATGAGTACAATTATATCCACTGTTTTTTATACTGGATTATTCTTCTTATTACCTGTCATTTTATATATAGCTGCCAAAATTGGTATCATTTCTTCTGCTATTTTGAAAAAACATCGAAAACACGCAATAGTTGGTATATTAATTTTAGCTGCAATTATTACACCTCCAGATGTTATTAGTCAAGTTATTGTTACCTTTCCGATATTATTGCTATATGAAATAGGCGTATGGGTTGTAGCAAAAGTGGAACGTGATAGTTTGAAGAAATCAGAATGAAACAACCTTTTCTAATACTACTTATATTATTTTTCTCTTTGGCTAGCTATGGTCAACAGACAAAGGTATTTGGTAAAGTATTTGATGCTAAAACAAAGGCACCGATTGACTTTGCTAAAGTTGGATTTCATGAAAGCGATATCAGCACCTTTTCAAAAGAAGATGGTAGCTTTGCGATTGAAACGTATTATGCTTCTGATACTCTTGTCGTTTCTTCCTTTGGCTATACTACATTTAGACAAAAAATAGCACTAGACGAAACTCAAGAAGTAACGATCTACTTGACCTTAGATGAAGAAGAAATAGAAGGTGTAGTAATAAAACCTTCTGGTGATTCTCCTGCTTTACGTATTTTAAAACGGATTATTCGAAATAAACCAATTAATAATAAAGAAAAGCTAGAAGCATATGACTATGAATTATATAATAAGATTCAAGCGGATATCAATAATTTAGATGATGAATTTGGTAAAGGTTCCGTAGTCAAGAAGTTAGATTTTGTTCTCAATTATTTGGATTCAAACGATAAAGAGGGGAAAACCCTTCCTATTTTGCTAACAGAATCGGTGTCTGATTTCTACTATTTAAAAAATCCAACACGAAAACGAGAAATTGTAAAAGCATCTCGAATCACGGGGATTGAAAACCTTCAAATTAATCAATTGTTAGGAGATGTCTATATGGACATTAATATTTATGATAACTATATTGATTTATTTCAACGTGCTTTTGTTTCTCCGATTTCTAACTCTGGAAAGAACTTTTATAATTATAGCTTGATTGATTCGATGTATATCGACAATCACTTTTATTTTCAAATTAACTTTAAGCCAAAGCGTAGTGGAGAAACTACTTTTGAGGGTACCATGTTGATTCATGATACAACTTATGCGGTGAAAGAGTTTAAGGCGAATCTTTCTTCAGTTGCAAACATCAATTACATCAATGGTATGTACATTGAGCAGTATTTTGATCAAGTTGAAAATGAAGTTTGGATGCAAACAGATGAACGATTGGTAATTGATTTAAACCTAGTTAAAGATGCGCAAAATCCAGGTATTTTTCTTCGAAAATCATCTTCGCGCTTTAATTTTCACATTAATAATATTCATTCTGCTGATTTTTATAACGCCAAAAGCACAACTGAGCTACTTGATGGAGCCAGAAATAGAAGCGATGCCTATTGGGATAGTATCCGACACACACCGCTTTCTATAAAAGAACAGAATATTGACATAATGGTGGATTCCCTGAATAACACACCTTATTTTAATTTACTGAAAAATTCATTTTATTTTATTGCTACAGGTTATTATCCATTAGGAAAAAAATTAGAATTAGGTGACTTATATAATTTTGTCAGTACCAATCCTATCGAAAAATTTAAGATGAATATTTCTTTACGTACTTCTAATGATTTTTCTAAAATAATAGAACTTGGTGGAAGAATAGGGTATGGGTTTTATGATAGAAAGATAAAGGGTGGGGGTTTAATCCGTATTAACTTATCTCAGCGAAAGCGAGGACTTTTATCTATTTATGCTAATTCTGATATTGAACAATATGGAAGTGGTACTTCTGCAGGAAATACCTTTGGAAACATTGCTAAATCAAAGCCATTGGATAAGTTATTCTATGTAAATAAAGCAGGATTTTCAATAGAAAAAGATGTCGGAAAGGACTTTATCTTGAATTTTTCTTCTGAGACAAGACAAATCCGTTCACTAGGATTGTCACTTTTTGAACGATTAACAGCGGATAACGAGATACAGCGTATAAACACGGTAAAAACAACTGAATTTAGCTTTAGTTTTAGTTGGGGGAAAGAACGTCAGTTTATTGATGCAGTTTACTCTAGAGCACTTATCGGTTCAAGATATCCTATTTTAACATTAGAAGCAACGATTGGTGTTAAGGGCGTTCTTGGAAGCCAATACAACTATCAACGTCTCTCTTTTAATCTTGATCATACTCGAAATACAGGTGCTCTTGGAAGAATTAGCTATGGTTTTTCTTTCGGAAAATATTTTGGAACAGCTGCTTATCCATTCCTGAAAATACATGAAGGTGCGCAAACGTATTGGTTCTTAAAGAATGCTTACAACAAAATGGATTATTTTGAATTCATTTCTGACACATATGTTAATGCATATTTAGAACATCATTTTCAAGGATTGATTTTAGATCGAATTCCAGGAATAAAAAAATTGAAATGGCGTTTAGTTGTTCATGGTGGTGCTACTTGGGGAATGTTAAACAGTAAGCAAAATGAAACAGTGCTGATTCCTTCATTTACAAGAAGTTTCGGTAATACACCTTATACTGAAGTAGGGTTTGGCATTGAGAATATCTTTAAATTTTTCCGAGTAGACCTTATTTATCGAGCGACTCATCAAATACCAGGAGTAAGCCCTTTTGGTGTAAGAGCTCGCTTCGATATCATTATTTAATACTATTTTTGATAAAAATTATTCCGTGAAATTACATACACATGAAATAAAGAAGACCTACAAAAACCGAACGGTTGTGAAAGGTGTTTCTATTGAGGTGAGTCAAGGTGAAATCGTAGGGTTATTGGGTCCGAATGGTGCTGGAAAAACGACTTCTTTTTATATGATTGTAGGTCTTGTACAACCAGATTCAGGAACAGTTTTTTTAGATAAGCAAGATATTACCGATTTACCGATGTATAAACGAGCTCAGTTAGGTATCGGCTATCTACCACAAGAAGTTTCTGTTTTTCGTAAATTATCCGTTGAAGATAATATCATGGCTATTTTAGAAATGACAGACATGACGAAAGAACAACGAAAAGAACGATTGGAAGAATTACTGAATGAGTTTAAATTAACACATGTTCGGAAAAACTTAGGAAATCGTCTTTCTGGTGGTGAAAAAAGAAGAACGGAAATTGCCCGTGCTTTAGCAACGAATCCTAACTTTATTCTATTAGACGAACCATTTGCTGGAGTTGATCCAATCGCCGTAGAAGACATTCAAAGCATTATCTCAGACTTGAAACGTAAAAATATTGGTATTCTCATTACTGACCATAATGTCAATGAAACACTGTCGATTACGGACAGAGCCTATTTGTTATTTGAAGGAGCCATATTGAAATCAGGAACAGCGGAAGAGCTAGCTGCTGACGAACAAGTTAGAAAAGTTTATTTGGGACAACAATTTGAATTAAAAAGAAAGAAGTATTGACCTTTCGACCAATACTTCCATTCTTCTTTAATAGTTGTATTTATTAAATCATTTTACTAGGATCTACCCACTCATCGTATTGCTCAGAAGTAACATGACCTAAATGTAACGCTGCTTCTTTCAGTGTGGTGCCATTCTCATGAGCATAGTTTGCAATCTCCGCTGATTTATAATAGCCAATATGTGTGTTTAACGCTGTCACCAACATCAATGAATTATCTAGATGTTGTTTGATGATTTTGTAATTTGGTTCAATACCTGATACACAGTGCTCTGTAAATGAAACACAAGCATCTCCAATTAAACGAGCTGATTGAAGAACATTTGCAGCAATCATTGGTTTGAAAACATTTAATTCAAATTGACCTGTTGCACCTCCAACACTAACTGCAACGTCGTTACCAATAACTTGTGCTGCTACCATTGTAATCGCTTCTGGTTGTGTAGGATTAACTTTTCCTGGCATTATAGAAGAACCTGGCTCGTTCGTTGGAATAATGATTTCACCAATACCACTTCTTGGTCCAGATGAAAGCATACGAATATCATTTCCAATTTTCATTAAAGCTACTGCTGCTCTTTTTAACGCTCCTGATAATTCTACCATCGCATCGTGAGCTGCTAACGCTTCAAATTTATTATGTGCTGTAATAAAAGGAAAACCGGTTAATTCTGCAATTTTTTTAGCCACCAACTCCGAATATCCTTTTGGAGTGTTCAAACCAGTACCAACAGCTGTTCCGCCTAATGCTAATTCACTCACCGCTACTAACGCATTGTTAATTGCACGGATACTGTTGTCTACTTGTGCTACATAACCACTAAATTCTTGACCTAGACTCAATGGTGTAGCATCCATAAAGTGTGTACGACCCGTTTTGATGATGTCTTTAAATGCTTTCGCTTTTGCATCTAATGCGTCGCGAAGTTGTTTCATTCCTGGTAAAGTAATCGTCGCTACTGAAGTATATGCAGCAATATGCATCGCAGTAGGGAAGGTGTCGTTCGATGATTGTGACTTATTGACATCATCATTCGCCTTTAAGAATTTGTCTTTATCGGTTAAAGCACCACCTTTTAGTACGTGTGCTCTATTGGCAATGACTTCGTTTAAGTTCATGTTCGATTGTGTCCCTGATCCTGTCTGCCAAATGACTAATGGAAATTGGTCATTTAATTGATGGTCTAAGATTTCATCACAAACGGTTGAAATTATTTCCATTTTGTCTTTGTCCAATACACCCAACTCATAGTTTGTCATCGCGGCTGCTTTTTTCAAATATCCGAAAGCATGAATGATTTCTTGAGGCATAGAAGCCTCTGGTCCAATCTTAAAATTGTTTCTTGAACGTTCTGTTTGCGCACCCCAATATTTATCTGCGGGTACCTTTACTTCACCAATTGTGTCTTTTTCGATTCTATATTCCATTTTTTTTTGTTTTTTTAAATTACTTTTTTAACTTTACGACGTTTTCACAGTTAATAGTTAATAGTTATGAGTATAAATGGTGTTGGTATATTGCTTTTCTTGATTTTCGGTGGATTAGCATTTTGGGTATTATTCTTCTTATTAAGCTTTATTTTGCCAACTTGGATTACATTAGGAATCTTTGATAAAATCAAACCAAAGAGAGTTTTTGAAGATCCAATTACAGAAGAAAAATAATTCATTATAGTATTTTTATGAAGAGACTGTTGTTTACAACGGTCTTTTTTTTTAATTTTACGTTGCTAAATTAACAATTTTAAATTGATTTCAAATCACTCAACTCCTACGAAATGAAAAATATTATCTACTTATTATTATCGATCTTTAGTTTCGGTTTTTTAAACGCTCAAGAACAATTTCCTTGTCATTCGGATGAAATGCATTATCAATTAGTTCAGGCAAATCCAAACATGTTGCCACATTTTGAATTAAAACGTCAGGAGCTAGAAACGTTCACGAAAAACTATGAAGAATTTCAAGCGAAATCAGGACCTTATATTATTCCAATTGTTTTTCATGTTATTCACATGAATGGAGATGAAAATGTTTCGGATGACCAACTATTCGACGCTGTTAAAAATTTAAATGAACAGTACAATAAGAGAAATGCGGACACTTCATTGACAATTGCAGCTTTTAAAGGCATTGCGGCAAATGTTCAGGTAGAATTCAGATTAGCGAAACTAGATCCAGATGGTAATTGTACCAATGGAATTACACGTCATTATTCTCCCACTTCAGCGATTGGAGATCATACTGTTAAGAGTGTTGTACATTGGCCACGAGAGAAGTATTTGAATGTTTATGTTTGTAAAAGTGCTACTTCTGGTATGGCGGGACATTCATTAATGCCTCCTGTTGCGGATACATTGGCTGATTGGGATGGAATCGTGATGAGCCATAATTATGTAGGGACAATTGGAACTTCTGATTGGACACATAGAACAGTTCTTTCTCATGAGGTAGGACATTATTTGAACTTGTATCACATTTGGGGCGGAAATAATGTTCCTGGATTTTATTATTTACCTGTTGCATCTAGCGGAAATTGTGCTTATGATGACGAAGTAGGCGATACACCCAACACGATTGGATGGCAAACTTGTAATAAATCAGGAATCTCTTGTGGAGATTTAGATAATGTTCAGAACTATATGGATTATTCGTATTGTTCAACGATGTTTACAGAAGGACAAAAACTGCGAATGCATGCGGCATTAAATTCGTCAATTGCGCAACGTAACAATTTATGGCAACCACAGAATTTGGCTGAAACAGGAGTTTTAAACCCTGGAGAACTTTGTTATGCTGGAATTGAAGTGAAACGACCTTATGCATGTATAGGTGATACAGTTGAGATTTTTGATCGCTCGTATCATAATGTTCAAACAAGAGTTTGGGACATTCCGAATGCAACAATAGTTTCTCAAGAAGATTCATTAATTAAAGTTATCTTCAATCAGGAAGGTACGTTCAATGTTGGATTAGTCGTTTCTAATAGTGTCGATACAATGACTGTTTTTGAAGAGAATTTCATTGAAATATTACCATCCGCTCCAACCAATAACTTCTTATGGGAGGACTTTGAAAATAGCAGCTTAACAACAAGAACTGTTTTATTAAATGACAACAATAATTGGAATTTCACGAATCATAATGCGAGTGGAGAAAATGGATATTTCATGAATAATTTTGATAATGGAACGCAATCCTATAATTTCGATTTACGACCTATCAATTTGATAGGTGTGACTAATCCAGCAATTATATTTGACCGAGCTTTTGCTAAATTAGCAAATACGGAATTAGAATCATTAGAAATTAAAGTTTCCAATGATTGCGGTGTGAAATGGAATACGTTTCGTTCATTTACGCTCAATTCTTTAAAAACGGTTGCTACTGAATTGCAAGTTGGACCTTATCTTCCTTCCACTGAAGATTGGGCTTCAATTCCTTCATTTGTCATTCCTTCAGGGTATAGAAAAGCGCATACAATGATTCGATTTTCGTATCAAGGGAAAGGATATAATGATTTGTATTTAGATAATATTAATATTGGTGCTCAAAATGAATTAAACACCAATCATTTAGACAATAACATTATTGCTATTTATCCAAACCCAACTACGAAAGCATTTACAATTAGCAGTTCAAAAGATATTGCTTATACCGTTGCAATTTTTGATGTAACAGGTAAGAAAGTGGCGAATCATATTTTTGATTTCGGTCTAGAACATACCATCGATGTAAAGGAATTTAATTCTGGTTTTTACTTGGTGAAAATAACAAGTGAAGGTAAGGAATTGACGAAACGATTAATCATTGAGAGATAGAATAGGAGGGTAGCTTTCGAAAATTAATTTTCGAAAGCTACTTTACCAAATTACATTCATTGCTTAATATTCTTACAAGGTAGTTGAAATCCTAATCCTCCAGTTCCTGTAAATTGGTCATAAGGGCGAGCATGCCAAGGATCTGGTTGATGCGTGTATTGAAATTCAACAAAGAAGTAGAAATAGCTATAAACATGATAATTAAGTCCTGCTTTTACAGCAAAGACTGAGTTTAACTCACGCTCACCTATACGTTCATTTGTTTCAATCAGTGATACACCTGCTTGAATTCCAACAAATGGATCAAATCGCTTGATAGGGAAATAGCGCATGAAACCGGCTAATATTTGGGTATTGTTTTTAAGATATCCAGGCTTCTTTTGAGAACCGATGAACTGATAAATATCTCCTCTGAAACTGTATTTATCATCAAAATGGTAATTTGCATATCCTCCGAGATAGATTGTTAATCCCGAAACATTTAACTGCTGTACAGGATATACACTTGCTGTCGCTTGCAGCAATCCTTTTCGCTCTCCTTCTACTAATATTTGTGCATTACCCATTGAAGTTACAAATAATATGAAAAGCACAAGGCTTATTTTCTTTTGGAATTCCATAAGTCAGCTAGTTTATAATTAAAAGTAAGTGAAGTTAATAAGTGACCTTCTAAAGCGCCACCTTTATGTTTTTCAAATTCAACAACTCCTTCATGAACATGAGAATGAAGGTCATGCCCTAAATGAATCATATATTGACTGGAGAGCGAAATATCAAATCGAGGTGTCAAATTAAAGTGAACACCTAATCCAGCTTGAACAGCACTGCTCCATCGTTTTGCATTATTACTTCTATCAGCCAGTTCATATTGCTTCGAATAATCAAAGCAATGTCCTGCAACGACATACGGCTGAACAATAGGTATGGGATTTTTAAACCAATAAAACATAACACTCCAACCTATATGTAAGTCATTTCTACGTGTGTATTCATTTGTCGCTGGTAAATAGTCCAAAAACCATTCTGTATTGACTCTGTCAGATAGCTGAACACGGAATTGTCCACCTGCACCGATAGACATTCTATCATGACCACCGTTAAAGGAACTCATCGTTGTTCTAAGTCCTAGAGAGACGATTCCTCCTCGTCCTCCTTTGATAGTTAAATCTTGAGAAAATAGGGTAGTGGACACAAAAACGAAACTAATTAGGATGGCTGTTTTCATAAGTCTTCTTTTATTTATGAACGTATTAATTTAAATAAGATACAAAGAATAGCAAAAAAAAATCGTTCGACAATTTTAGATGAAGAACGATTTTTGAATAAATATCTCTAATAGATTAAATACCGAGTTTTTCTATAACGGCATTACTAATTCCTGTGGAAGAATAACCACCATCGTGGAAAAGATTCTGCATTGTAACCATTCGCGTTAAATCAGAGAATAAGGTGATACAATAGTTTGCACAATCTGCTGCTGAAGCATTTCCTAGTGGAGACATGGCATCTGCGAAATCGTAAAAATCACCAAATCCCTTAATTCCTGAACCAGCCGTAGTTTTAGTTGGTGATTGCGAAACGGTATTGATACGTACTTTCTTCTCTACTCCATAATGATATCCAAAACTTCTTGCAATGGATTCTAATAATGCTTTGATATCAGCCATATCTGTGTAGAAAGGATAAGTTCTTTGCGCTGCTGTATAAGTTAATGCAACAACGCTTCCCCATTCATTAATAGCATCTAGTTGTTTAGCTACAGCTAACATTTTATGTAATGTTAAGGCGGAAACATCAATGCCTTTTTGGAAATAATCGTAGTTTAATTCAGTATAAGGAATGTCTTTACGAATATTTATACTCATACCAATTGAATGTAAAACAAAATCAATTTTACCTCCTAAATGTTCCTGTGTTTTGGTATAAAGATTTTCAAGGTCCTCAATGCTTGTGGCGTCAGCAGGGATAATTATAGAATTTGTCTTTTCAGCTAATTCATTAATCTTACCCATTCTCATCGCTATTGGAGCATTCGTAAGAACAAATGTTGCTCCTTCTTCATGTGCTTTCTCTGCTACTTTCCATGCAATAGAGTTTTCATCCAACGCACCACTAATAATACCTCTTTTCCCTTTTAATAATCCGTATGACATAAGTTATGATTTAAGGCAAATATAAAAATATTATGTGTAATTCAAGATGCAGCATAACATTTATCCAATTTCTCAACTCCTTAATTATATCAATACAAAAATGGCTACGTAAATAATCGTTTTTGTATTATTTGAAAATTATTCAGAACTTGGATATTAAAAATCACTATTTAATCTTTATAAGTTGCGTAAATTTTAGTTCAACAGCATTACTTTTCGTGCAAATTCACACATTATTTTTCATGTTAATCAGAACTGATTTATTTATTTTTTTAAAAAAATGCCTATAAATTATTGTAACTTGACTTTCTGATTAAATTTGTACCCCTATTTTCAAAGTTTATATGACAGTTAATACTGATACTAAAAAAGCGATAACACTCTCTGGATTACTAATAACTATTGGAATTGTTTTTGGAGATATTGGAACCTCTCCGCTATATGTCTTTCAAGCAATTACAGAAGGAGGAAAACATATTGATAAACAGACTATCTATGGTGGTATTTCGAGTATATTTTGGGTCTTCATACTAATCATCACGTTAAAGTATATTATTTTCGCTCTCAGTGCAGACAATGATGGTGAAGGAGGAATCTTTGCTTTATATGCGCTTCTGAAGAATAAGAAGATGAAGTGGATTATTATCCCTACATTAATAGGTTGTGCGGCATTAATGGCAGAAGGATTTATTACACCTGCTATTTCAATTTCTTCCGCAGTAGAAGGATTGAGTTATATTGCACCGAATATCAACCCCAAACCGTATGTTATTGGTATCATTTTAGCCTTGTTTTTTGTCCAGCAATTTGGTACTGAAAAATTGGGGAGAACGTTTGGCCCTGTTATGCTTGTATGGTTCGGTATGGCATTTTTCCTAGGAATTATTAATATAGTCAAAAACCCAATTGTTCTAGAAGCAATCAATCCTAAATATGCTTTAGATTTGATTGTGAACTCTCCTCGAGTTTTGATTATTTTAGGAGGTGTAACGCTTTGTATTACAGGTTCTGAAACTATTTATTCAGATTTAGGGCATTGCGGTAAAAGGAATATTCGAATTACTTGGGTCTTTATAATGATCAGTTTATTAGCTAATTACTTTGGGCAAGCAGCAATATGTACGATGCCAGGTTTTGAACTGCAAGCAGGAGGTACTATTTTTTATCAAATGGTTCCTAAATACATGATTGGTACTTCAATAGCAATTGCAACAGCTGCTTCTATAATTGCCTCTCAAGCTGTTATTTCAGGTGTTTTCACCTTGATGAATGAGGCTATGAAATTACGTTTATGGATTAACTTTAAAGTAAAATATCCATCAGAACATAAAGGGCAAATATACATCCCTGCTATTAATTGGTTCTTAATGATAGGTTCTCTTGGTGTTGTCATGATTTTTAATGGCTCTGAAAGTATGACCGCGGCCTATGGATTGTCGATTAATATTAATATGATAATGACTTCCGTTCTCCTTGGATTCTTACTGATGCGTAGATATAAGAAATTCAAAGTATTTTATGGTTTTATCTTTATCTTATTTTTAGCTATTGAATTACTATTGTTAGTAGCAAACTCCAGCAAAATACATACTGGAGGATGGTTTACTTTGCTTCTAGCAATTATTTTCTTCTACTTTTTATTCATGTACTTCAAAGCACGACAATTACGTTCTTTTATAACGGAGTACGTGCCTATGCGAAATATTATGTCACTGATTAAAAAGGTACGAGAAGATGATGGAATTCCATATGAAGCAACAAACCTTGTTTATCCTGCTAGAACAGCTGATGAAACGATTTTAGATTCTACTATTTACCACTCATTATTCAGAAAAAAACCTCGAAAGGCAGAGGTAATATGGTTTGTGCATCTAGATATCACCACCAAACCATGGGAAGTAAGTTACTCTCTTAAAACGATTGTTCCTGGCCATTGTTACTATGTCACTTTTCATCTTGGATTTAAAGAGGAACATAAGATGGAATACATGATTCGTCAAGTACATCAAAAATTGGTTGAAAAAGGAGAATTACAAAATAAGAGCATCTTCAAATCAATCGACAATCAATTTAATGAAGTTGATTTTAAGTTTGTTGTAATAAATACGCGTGTTGCATCAACGGAAATGTTGACACCTTTTCAATTGACTATTGTTAAGACCTACCGATTAATAAAGAGAATAGGTTTAAACTCGACAGAAAACTTTGGATTGGATAGAACAAATGTTGATTTGGAATTTGTACCAATCAATATCGGTAAGAAATTTAACCTGGAAATGGAAGAGAAAGTCCAAGAATCTTGATGATTTAAGCATAATTGATCAATTTATTTTTTTTGGCACTTCTTTTTTCAATTTCATTAAACAGACTAAATAATAGAAAATATAGTTTATTTGCATTTTTATATTAATAACTATATATTGCTGACAATTAGATGATTATTGTTATTGTGATAGATTTATTGAACTCATATTTTTAATTTCTTTCTTTCGTAAATCCACACAATTTTTTTTTGATTAAATCTAATTTCAAATAAATAATGAAAATGTTTATAATAAATTTTCATTAATTACTAGAGTTAATTATCTTCGCACTTCAAAATTAATAACGAACAATGGCTTTAATAGGAAAAATTAGAGAAAAGACATGGATTCTCTTTTTAGTTATCGGGCTTGCAATGCTTGCTTTTATAGGAACTGAATTTGCAGGAGGTAATAGTCAAATTAGTCTCTTCCCTGGGGAAGTATACGGGGAGAACATAGAGACTGAAGAATTTAATGCTAAATTACAAGAGACCTTAGCACAAGATCAACAAGAAGCAGCGAATCAAAATCAGCAATTTACTGCTGAAGATGAGGAAAATTCTGTTGAAAAAGCTTGGAATGCTCTTATTGAAGAAAAAATCTTAGCTAGAGAGCTTAAAGCGCTACAAATAACTGTTTCGGATAAAGAAGCGGAAGCCTATTTGTTAGGAGTTGACGGTTTTACAGTAAATCCAAATATCGAACAACAATTTATCGATCAATCTGGACAATTTGATAGACGTGCGTTGGAACAACGTATTGATCAAATGAAGATGTCTAAAGATGCGGAAGAAGCTAAAAATTGGAAATTGACAATTGACGGAGTGAAGAAATCGCGTGAATATGAAAAGTATGTTCAATTGCTTTCATTGACATCGTATGTTACTACGTTAGAGGCTGAAAATGAATACATCGCTCAAAATGAGATGAAAGATATTTCGTTTGTAGGTAAAAGTTTCGCTGAAATTCCAGATGAAGAAATTACAGTGAAAGATGAGGCTATCAAAAAATATTATGACGAACACAAAAATGACAAAAAATGGGAAGTTTTTGCAGCTAGTCGTGATTTGAAGTATTTTGAAATTCCTTTACGTCCATCAGAAGGTGATATTGAAGCATTCAACAATGAAATGGAATCGTTAAAAGACAAGTTCATTAAAAGTAAAAATGATAGTTTATTTGTTTTAGCCAATAGTGACTTAAAGATTTATTCTACAGATCACCGTTTAACGTATTTACCAGAAGGTAATAAAGAAGCTCAACCAGAATTAACTTATCCAGCTTATTTGGACAGTACTTTTAGAAACGCACAAATTGGTGATGTTGTTGGTCCATTTATGCAAGGTGGAACAACTAAAGTTGCAAAAGTATTAGCGAAGAATAAGTATTTACTTTCTGCAAGACATATCCTTCTTTCAGCACAAGATAGTATTTCATTTATTAAAGCAGAGAAATTAGCAGATTCATTGATGAAATTTGTTAATAAAGATAATTTTGAAGAATACGTTCAAAATTATTCTCAAGATCCAGGTTCTGCTAATACAGGTGGTAAATATGAAGATTTCTTGGATTTTAAAATGGTGCCAGAATTTTCAAATTTTGTAGTTGATAATCCAGTAGGTAAAATTGGATATGTTAAGACACAGTTTGGTATTCACATTATTGAAGTCTTGAAAAAAGAAGAGGTAAATTATCCAATTCTTGCAGTCATTCAAAAAACATTGGCTCCAAGTGAGGAGACAGAAAGTAATACATTGAATATTGCTTACGATATGATTGAGAAAATTGACAACAAAATTAGCAAAGTGAACGATCTTAATAAGAAAGTAGCGTTGTTCGATACTGTTGCAAGACAAAACAATTTCTTCGTTGCAAGTCCAATTACTATTTATGATAACAGCCCTAAAGTGAATAACTTTAGCAATCCATTAGTAAAAAACAACATTATCAAGTTTGCTTACGATAAGAAAGCAGAAGTTGGTACATTGGGCTCTGTTCCATATAAAGGTGATAATAACTTTGTAGTTACTATTATTTCATCCATTAGAGAAAAAGGTGTACCTCAATTTGAAGATGTGAAAGAAAGAATGAAACGTGAAGTAATTAAAGAAATTAAAGCAAAACGTATTGCTTCCCAATTACAAGGAGGAAATAATTTAGAAGCTATCGCACAAAAGACTGGTACAACTGTCCAAAATGCTAGTGTTACATTTGCAAATCCTCAATTAGGAAGTTTAGGGTCTGATGCTAAAGCTGTTGGTGCATTGTTTAACAATTTGAAAGATGGTCAGATGACTGCTCCAATTATTGGTGATAACGGTGTATATGTGTTTAAAGTAAACAAAACAACGAAAGCAATTAAAACTGAAAATTACGAAGTTCAAAGAGAGCAATTATTGAATTCAGATAAACAAGGTGTTTATAACAGAGTTCGTCAAGCTTTATATAAAATTGCAGATCCTGTTGATAATAGAGTTTTTAATCAATTAGGTATCTTAAGAAAATAAATTATTAAAGTTTTAAAAAAAGTCCTCAGTCTTTGATTGAGGACTTTTTTATTTTACAAAGCTTCCAATTTTTAGATACTACTACATACATAGCTTCTTTATAATTCATTTTAATCTAATGAATTGTCAAATGTAAATAAATAGTTATTATTTTTACTTTTAAATATACTAATAGTCAATTAATAAAATTTTGAGTGTTGCTTTTTATTATATATTAAGTGTTGTAGGTGTAAGCTTACATTTTACTGATTCGATATATAGTTCGAATGTTTTTTTATATGCAATAGCAGTTCCTGTGATTGATTTTTTAGCTTTAACAATAAAACATCGAAGGCTAACGATATTTAATTTCTTCCGAAGTTCGAGTTTTATTTTAATAGCTGTCATAAATTATTTAGCTTTTTCTTTTCACAAAATACCATTTAAGTATTTTATATTTGCTTGGATAATTATTGGCTTCGGTTTATCCGTTTATATGAAGCGGAAGTCGTTTTCAAAGTACATTGTTCGCTGGGTCATCTATACGCTATTAATGACAATGGCTATTTTTCATTCGAGTTTAACAAGTCTTCAAAGATTAAATTTGTACACACTAGAAGATCCTATCTATTCTAGTAAGATTAGTGCACATCGATTAAATGAATTTGCGTACACTTATTATAAAAATGGAGATAAAGATATGGCTATTTTTTTATTGAATAGATCATTAGATAATATTGATGAGAAATTAAAAGAAGATTCTACTCTTTCAAAAGAGACCCGTGAATTACTAGTTAAAGAACGTCAACAAATTAAAAATAACCTTATCTTGGTTCTTCAAAACAAGTGGGTTATTAAAGGTAAATATATCGAATGAAAAAAACATTAAGAATTGAGTATGATGAATATTCTTCTCCTTCTGAATTAAATGAAACAGACCAACATCTTTTGAGGTCAGCTCAAGATGCATTAAAAGATGCATACGCTCCTTATAGCAAGTTTCAAGTTGGAGCAGCTATTCTTTTAGAAAGTGGAGAAATAGTCACTGGTAATAATCAAGAGAACATTGCCTTCCCATCGGGAATGTGTGCAGAAAGAGTCGCCTTATATCATGTAGGAGCAAATTATTCCAATCAGAAAATCCTAACATTAGCAATCGCTGCCGAAGGAGATTTAGTGGATAAAGATGCCATTATTTCACCTTGTGGTGCTTGTCGTCAAGTAATCTTTGAATCGGAGATGAGACAACAATCTTCGGTACGTATTTTGATTATTGGAATGAATAACAAAGTGATCGAATTTGAAAAATCTACAGACTTATTAACTTTTGCATTTGGTTTATGAAAAAAATTATTTTTATACTTTTAGTTACTTTTTGTGTTGCCGCTCAAGCGCAACGCGTTTTAGTGGTAGATAAAGAAATGATGGCGCCAATTGTTACGGGAGAACACAAAGCCAATTTGGTGACACCTAACGCTGAACCAACAGAATCAAAGATTAAATATTCGTACTTTGGTTTTGCTGAAGAACCGTACAAAGAAAAAGTAAATACATTAATTTATAATTATGTAAAAAAAGTGGCAATTGACACGGCTTATATTCACCCTATATCTGAGCATCTTTCGTTACAATATTTCAAAGATGCTATCAATAATTTTTTTGAAAGCTATAATTATGTACGATTTAAATTAAATGTGGATAATTTGCCTCCATATATTCTGAATATGGACATTAATATTGATACTACATCTTTGAAGAATTATGTTGTTTTAACTGAAGAAAGTAGTATTTTCACTGGTGGTGCTCATTTTATTTTACTTAATGATTATAAAGTGGTAGAGAAACAATCTGCTGAAATTGTCACATGGAATAATCTGTTAAAAGACAGTGCCAACTTTATGAATGTTGCAGAGAAATATTTCAGAAAGGTAGAGAAATTGAAAAAAGGAAAAGATTATTCCTCTTACTTTTTTGATTCTAAAAAATTTGAACATTCCAAAAATTTTATCTTCACTAAAAAAGGATTGACTTTAATTTATCTTCCATACGAAGCTAGAGAATGGTCAAGAGGTACTATCATAGTCAATATTCCAAAAAATAAAATCAAAAACTACCTTCATTTTAATTGGTAATTCATGAATTTAATCACTTTTGTTCAGCGAAATATTTCTGTTACTGAACAATCTATCAAAAATACGCTTCATTTATTTGAGGACGGAGCGACCATTCCATTTATTGCTCGATATCGTAAAGAAATGACAGGTGGATTGGACGAAGTGGAAATCTCGCAAATCCGAGACTTAAAGGAGTCATATGAAACAATTGTCGCACGTCAGAATACAATCTTAAAAGCAATTGAAGAACAAGAGAAATTAACAGATGATTTATCAGCGAAGATTTCTAATTGTTTTGACATGCTAGAGTTAGAAGATATTTATTTACCCTACAAACAAAAACGCCTTACAAAAGGCGAGAAAGCAAAGAAGTTAGGACTAGAACCGTTGGCTAAAATGATTATGAGTCAACGCTTAGCAGATCCACTTCGAACTGCTGAATCTTTTGTAAAGGGCGAAGTAGAGTCGGAAGAACAAGCAATTGAAGGAGCACTTCATATTGTGGCGGAATACATGAATGAAAATGCAGTGGTACGTCAATGGATTCGTGAATTGTATCGACGTAAAGCCGTTGTTCAAACAAAATTAGTGAAAGGAAAAGTGGATGAAGGAGAGAAATACAAAGATCTATATGATTTCTCGATGCCTTTATGGAAAATACCTTCACATCGTTTATTGGCCATTCACCGTGGAAATAGAGAAGGAATTTTATCGCTAAAAGTAGCACCCGATAAAAGTGAAGGAATTGAAAAGTTAGAACGTTTTTTTATCAAAGCACAAAGTGAATGCGTTGATTTAATGAAGGAAGCTTGTAAAGATGCTTATACTCGTTTGATTTCTCCATCAATTGAAAATGAGGTGTTTAATGAATACAAAGTACAAGCAGATGAGAAAGCAATTGCTATTTTCTCCAATAATCTAAAGCAATTATTACTCGCTCCACCGTTAGGTCAAAAACGAATTTTAGCCATTGACCCAGGTTTTAGAACAGGTTGTAAGGTGGTGTGTTTAGATGAACACGGAGAATTATTGACAAATGCCACAATCTATCCACATCCACCACAAAATGAAAGAGATAAAGCGATGAGTAAATTATCTCAATTAGTGGAAGCCTATAAAATTGATGTAATTGCCATTGGTGATGGAACAGCAGGTAGAGAGACGGAAACATTAGTAAAACGTACTCATTTCCCTCGAACTGTTGATGTGTATTCTGTTCGTGAAGATGGTGCTTCTGTTTATTCAGCGAGTGCTGTTGCTCGAAAAGAATTCCCTAATCACGATGTAACAGTTCGTGGTTCTGTATCTATTGGTCGTCGTTTGATGGATCCATTAGCAGAATTAGTAAAGATAGACCCAAAAAGTATTGGTGTCGGTCAGTATCAACACGAAGTGAATCAATCGAAATTAAAAACAGCATTAGATGATGTCATTATTTCAGCTGTAAATGCAGTAGGAGTGGAGTTGAATACTGCATCTCCTTATTTACTCAGTTTTGTCTCAGGATTAAATAGTACAACGGCAGAGAATATTGTTAGCTATCGCTCTGAAATTGGAGGTTTTTCTTCACGTGACCAAGTGCTAAAAGTGAAACGATTAGGGGGAAAAGCATTTGAGCAAGCAGCTGGATTTTTACGTATTCGTGATGCGGAAAATCCACTAGATAATTCTGCAGTACATCCTGAATCATATCATTGGGTGGAGAAGTTCGCTAAGAAACTAAAGGTATCTGTGAGCGAATTAATTGGTAATATAAAATTGATTGACCAACTTAAAAGCTCTGATTTCAGTGAGTTAGATACATTTACTTTTACCGATTTAGTAGCTGAATTAAAAAAACCAGGTCGTGATCCTCGTAGTAAAATAAAGATACTCGAATTTGATGAACAAATTAAAACTATTGGAGATTTAAGAATTGGTCAAAAGTTAAATGGAATTATTACCAACGTGACTGCTTTTGGCGCTTTTGTGAATATTGGAATCAAAGAAAATGGGTTAATTCATAAGTCAAATATGTCTGACAGTTATGTGGAAGATCCAGCAACTATTGTTTCTATGCATCAACATGTTTTAGTAGAAGTCATAGAAGTTGATATTCCAAGAAAAAGAATTGCATTAAAGAAATTGTAAACCAATTGTCTTTCAACTAAAAAAGCCTTACTAATAGATTTTCATCTAATAATAAGGCTTTTTGTAAATCTATTCTGACGAAACATCAAGTTTAGGAAACGATTCTATTTCCAAACGCCCATTTCACAGTATTTATCGATACGTTCATTAACACGCTTCTTAGCGTCTTTTTTACTTAGTTCCTTGAGGGTTTTAACAATGTATTTCTTTACATTTTTAAAACTATCTTCTGGATTTCGATGTGCACCACCTAATGGCTCAGGAATAATATCATCCACAAGTTTGTGTTTCTTCATATCTTTAGAAGTCAACTTAAGTGCGTCAGCTGCTAATTCCTTATATTCCCATGATCTCCAAAGAATAGAAGAACAAGATTCTGGAGAAATAACAGAATACCAAGTATTCTCAAGCATTACCACTTTGTCTCCAACACCAATTCCTAATGCACCACCAGAAGCTCCTTCACCTATGATTATACAAATAACTGGAACTTTAAGGCGCATCATTTCATAAATGTTTCTAGCTATCGCTTCTCCTTGCCCTCTCTCTTCTGCTTCAAGGCCAGGAAAAGCACCTGGAGTATCAATAAAAGTAACAATAGGCTTATTGAACTTCTCCGCTAATTTCATTAATCGCAATGCTTTTCTATATCCTTCAGGATTCGCCATTCCAAAATTTCGGTATTGACGCATCTTTGTACTTACTCCTTTCTGTTGACCAATAAACATTACTGTTTCACCGTCAATCATACCGAATCCACCTACCATTGCTTTGTCGTCTTTCACACCTCGATCACCGTGTAACTCTTGAAATGTCCCATCGGTTACAGCATTGATATACGCTAATGTAAAAGGTCTATTTGGATGACGCGATAACTGAACGCGCTGCCAAGGGCTCAAACTGGTGAAGATTTCCTTTGTCTTCACTTTTAATTTATTCTCTAGCTCAATAATAGACTCATCTAAGCATACATCTGTACATTGTGCTATTTCTTTCGCTTTTGCAATTTGCTCCTCTAATTCATGAATTGGTTCTTCGAAATCCAAATATGTAATTGTGCTGCTCATAGTTGATTTTTGTTTTGAGGTCGAAATTTACAAAAATAGTTCTATATAAAAAATTAACCCCTTAAAATTAAATTATCGTTTCAGATTATAATTTATTGAAATATGTTTTAAATGCTTGATTTTCATTCGTTCAATTACATTTTCAACTTTTAATCTCCTTCATTATCTTTACCAATATCTCTTGAATATATGGAATGATATACTGTATTCTAGAACCGTACCAAGAGAAAATTTCACCATCAACTAAGATTATTTGGGCTGTTGGATATTTCTCCTGAAAATAGGAAATATCTTTTTCTTTAAATGGATAGGGTTCTGAACTTAAAAAGATAACATCTGGTGATTCATTATGGTGTACTTCAGGATAACGTTCTTCAATGCATGAATTAACCATACCAAGTTGATGAAAGATATCATCGATATACGTGTTTTTAGCAGCGACCATGTCTGGCTTATGCCAAATAAAATACAGATAGCTTTTCCCTTCTAAGAGTTTAAAATCAGTGCTTGTTTGAAATTCTTTAAAATCAGTCTTGGTCTTTGCGATAAGTCGTTGAGCAAACTCTTCTTTTCCAAAAATACTTGCTAATCTCCTAATTGCTTCGTAAGCATCTTCCAGCGTATAAATGTCTGTTAAATAGGTAGGGAATTCATTTTCTAATGAAGTAACTATCTCTTGATTATTTTCTTCCTTGTTCGCAATAATAATATCGGGATGAAGGTCACGAATGACTTCTAAATGAATTTGTTTTGTACCTCCAACTCTCGTTTTTGTTTGAAACCAAGTTTCTGGTTTGATACAGAATTTGGTAATTCCAACGACTTCTTCTTCCATTTCAAAATAGGCGAGAAGCTCCGTTATAGAGGGCACTAAACTAACTATCCGTTTAGGCATATGCGCTAAACGGATAGTTCGATTCATTTGATCAATAAATTCCATTAGGAAAGATTATCGATTATATCTTGTCTGCTGATTATATGACAATTACCATTGTTTAGCTTAACCAATACTGCAGGTGTATCTTTGTTGATTAATTGAGACACTTCATTAATTGATTGATCTTCTTTTACGATAGGAAATGCTTTTTGCATCACGGATGAAATAGGTGCATCAATGTTTGTGGGATTGTCAATTAAAGCTTGGTAAATTGTTGATTCGGTAATTGAACCTACAAATTCTCCATCTTTTAAAACTGGTAATTGAGAAATGTTGTGCTTCTTTAATTTACCAACTGCGTGGCTCAATAATTCTTCTGCAAAAACAGTAATTAATGGATTGTCAGAATGTTTTGAAACGATGTCTCCTGCTACTTTTATTTCATTTATTATATATCCTTTTTCACACATCCATTCGTCATTGAAAATCTTACCAATATAACGAGAGCCAGAATCGTGGAACAATACAACGACAGTGTCATCAGGACCAAATTTGTCTTTTAACTGAAGTACGCCTTTAATCGCTGAACCAGAAGACATTCCTACGAAAAGGCCTTCTTCTAAAGCTAGTTTTCTACTATAAACAGCAGCATCTTTATCTGTTACTTTCGTAAAGCCGTCAATTAATGAAAAGTCTACGTTCTTCGGTAAAATATCTTCACCAATTCCTTCTGTGACATACGAGTAAATCTCATTATTGTCAAAGATTCCAGTCTCATGATATTTCTTGTATACAGAACCATAAGTATCAACACCCCAAACACGTACATTTGGATTTTTTTCTTTCAAATATTTAGCAATCCCAGAAATAGTACCTCCTGTTCCTACACCTACCACAAAATGTGTTACTTTCCCATCTGTTTGATCCCATATTTCAGGACCTGTTTGCTCATAATTCGCTTGTGCGTTCGATGGATTGTCGTATTGATTCACATACCAACCATTCGGAGTTTCTTCGCCTAAACGTTTCGAAACGGAATAATAGGAGCGTGGATCAGTAGGTTCGACATCGGTTGGACAAATTTCTACGCGAGCACCCATTGCACGAAGAATATCTGCTTTTTCTTTCGATTGTTTATCAGTGGTTACACAGATTA
>JBEBRN010000037.1:0-28780 GCA_040394775.1 Taishania pollutisoli | reverse complement strand
TTTTTCTTTTTTAAACGTAGAAATCTATGTTGTTTCTTGAAATTTCGTATAACGTCTCGGTTTACCCAATTGGGTAAACATCCATTATACCCTTGCTAGTTAACTTATTAGCAATCAATGACAAACCCGTTTTTAATCGTTTACCATTCATATCTGATATTTCAAAAGTAGAATAATTCATGTCGTTTTTCTTTTGTTGGTGTAAATATATAAAATATCGTTAAATATCCAACAAATCCATCGGACTTTTTAGTTGATCCATTCCTTTGGTTGTAATACCGAATGTGATTTGTAATGTCGTTCAGACTGTAAACGTCAGAACTCCTTAAAATCAACGTCGGCATTATACCTAAAGGAAATTGGAATGCGGCATTTTAAAATATTTTGGTATAATATGCGTGTAAAATTTATCTACGATATTACTTTGTGATCCGTCGTATTGCTATTTGAATGTCCCAATAATGATTAAATGTAGCGTATATTAACACCACTTTCAAGTAGATGTGTGGCGTAGCTATGTTGCAAGGTATGAACAGTCACTTGTTTTTGAATGCCCGCTTTTAAAACGGCTACTTTCAGTATGTTTTGAATGCTACTACTAGAATAAAGTCCACCTGTTTGACCTTCCAACAAAAAGTTGCGTTTATTTTCGATTTTGGATGGCTTTACGCAATAGTTAAGTTATTCCAAAATAGTAGTAATGAGGAGTTTATATCTCAAGATGTGGACAAATCGTTACTTCCTACATCTTGATGTTATAATTTTCAAAAATCGCCTTACCAGCCTTGAGCTTTCAACGAAATAATACTCCCATTCTTATCAATAAACATTCTTCCTGAATCTGCATCAGTCATGTGACCGATAACAGTCATGTTTGGATTGTCTTTAATTTTATCGTGATCTGCTAATGAGATGGTGAATAGTAACTCGTAATCGTCACCACCATTTAAAGCAGCGGTGATTGGGTCGATATTAAAATCAATTGCTGCAATGGATGTACTTGCATCGATTGGAATTTTTTCATCGTAAAGTGAACAGCCTAAATTAGACGCTTCACAAATTTGAAAAATATCAGAAGATAAACCATCCGATAAATCAATCATGGAATTAGGTTTCACTTTTAATGTTTCTAAAAATTGTAAAATATCTTTTCGAGCTTCTGGCTTCAATTGTCTTTCTAGTAAGTAATCATTGCCTTCTAGGTCAGGCTGAACATTTGGATTAGTTTTGAATACTTCTTTTTCTCTTTCCAAAAGTTGTAATCCCATATAGGCAGCTCCTAAATCACCTGTAACAACAATTAAGTCATTTTCTTTTGCCGTATTGCGATAAACTATTTGCTCCTTTTTAGCAGTACCCATAGCAGTAATACTGATTTGCATTCCTGAAATAGACGTATTCATATCGCCACCAACTAAGTCTAAGGTGTAAACGTCACATGCTTTGTGAATTCCTTCATAAAGCTCTTCTAATACTTCCTTTGGAAACCGGTTAGAAACAGCTATAGCAACTATTATTTGTTGTGGAACTACATTCATAGCAATGATGTCCGAAATTCCTGCAACGACACATTTATAGCCTAAATGTTTAAAAGGAGTGTACATTAAGTTGAAATGAACGCCTTCTAAAAAAGAATTGGTTGAAATAGCCATTGCATGTGTATCCGATATGCTAATGATGGCAGCATCATCTCCCACTCCTTTGATGGTGGAGCTTTGACGATTTTTAAAATGGGTTGTTAACTGTTGAATTAATTTAAATTCCCCCAATTCTTCTAGTTCAGTTCTTTTTTCACTCATAGATTACAGTAAACAAAATGATAATATAGTATTTAAAAATAGTTCTGGTTGTTCAGCATGAACCCAATGTCCAGCATCTTCTATCGTTTCAAATTGTGAATCGATAAATATTTTCCGAATGGATGGTTTATCTTCTTCCAAGATGTAATTGGATAAAGCTCCTCTAATGAAAAGCGTAGGAACATGGATGGTTGAATCAGATTGAAAAGCGGCAAGTATATTTGGCATTTCTCTTTCTAAGACTTCTAGATTCATCCGCCAAGCTAATTCTCCTTTCTCCTTCCAGTACAAATTTTTGAGTAAAAATTGACGAATAGAATAAGAGGAAATAGATTTTTGTAATTCCTTGTCAGCTTGACCTCTAGATGAATATTCGGCTAGTTTTAAAGAGTGTAGTCCGTTGATGATTTCCGTATGATGTGGAGGGTATTCCTTTATTCCCATATCGACAATAATGAGTTTATCGATGAGGTTTTCATACTGTTGAGCAAAAAACATTGCTGTTTTTCCACCCATTGAATGACCTAATAGAATACTATTCTTTAAGTTCAAATCTTGACATAGCTCAAATACATCGTCAGCCATCTCTTGGTAGGAATTTGTTTCTGCCCATGGAGAATGTCCGTGATTACGAAGATCGACAAGAATTACTTTGAAATACTGAGAAAGTTTTAGCGCATTTGTCTGCCAATTGTCGGAATAACCGAAAAGGCCGTGCAAGATAATAAAAGGTTGTCCATCACCTATTACGCGATAATGAAGCTTCATTTGTTATTCCTTTATTTTTTCAGAATGAGAATTTTCAACCGTATATTTATGTTCTTCCATAGTCGTCAATGCTAAGACAATTTCATCTTCTGAAATTTCCTTTTCATCATAATATATTTTGATAACATTGAATTCATTTTCTTCATCAAAATCAGCATATTCCACTTTAGAAACACCACCATTTAGAAAAAGCTCCTTACGGATGGAAGAACCACATCCTTTCTCACAAGACATTCCTGCTATATCAGCTATTAAAACAGAAGTAGGCTGTACGTTTTTGTGATTATCGACTACCTCTTCCATGTTTTCTGTTGGTTGGTCAACTACATTTTCAGTTGGCTTTTGATTGCATGAAAAGGAAAGGAATATTAACCCTGATAAAAGATATATTTTTTTCATATTGAGATTTAATTTATTGATTCAACACCTAAAACTTCAGGAACAGCACTTTTTAAAGTTCCTTCAATTCCTGCTCTGACAGTTAGTGTTGACATATTACAATTACTACATGTTCCAAGAAGTTTTATTTTGACAATATAATCGTCTGTTAATTCAACAATTTCCACATTGCCTCCATCCTCTATTAAGTAAGGGCGAATTTCATCCATTGCGGTTTCAATTCTTGTCAATAATTCTTCTTTATTATGCATGTTGTGCTTTTTTACTTTCTTTACACTCTTTCACGCTTTCGATAAGTTTGTCAACCATATCGTCAATGTATGACAAAAGTAAGCTATTTTCTTGAAACACAGCAGGACATCCTGCATCTCCTGCTTCTCTAATACTTTGAATCAATGGTAAATGCCCTAAGAATGGGACGTCTGTGCCTAATGCTAAGTTTTTAGCACCATCTCTACCAAAGATAAAATATTTATTATCAGGTAATTCTTCTGGTGTGAACCAAGACATGTTTTCGACGATACCAGCAATTGGAACGTTGATAGAATCTAATTTAAACATGTTAATTCCTTTTCGAGCATCCGCTAACGCCACTTCTTGTGGTGTGCTAACAATTACAGCAGCATCTAAAGGAGCCGTTTGAACTAAAGATAAGTGAATATCACCTGTTCCAGGAGGTAAATCGATTAATACATAATCTAAATCTCCCCAGTGTGCATCCGTAATCATTTGTGTCAATGCTTTAGAAGCCATCGGACCTCTCCAAACAACTGCATTATCTTGTTCGGTAAAGAACCCAATTGATAATAAGTCAATTCCGTATTTTGTTTTTACGGGTTGAATTAATGATTTCCCATCTACGTCTACCATGTAAGGTCGTTCACCTACAACGTCAAACATAGTCGGCATGGAAGGACCATAAATATCTGCATCGATAATTCCAACGGTATAACCTCGCTTTATTAAGCCTCCTGCTAAATTTGCTGTAACAGTAGATTTTCCAACACCACCTTTTCCCGAAGCAATCGCAATCACATTTTTCACTTCTGGCAACACTCTTCTACGTGTTTTCTTCGCTTCAGCAGGTAGTGCTTTTATTGTTAATGCTATTTCTGTATTTGGAAACTTTTCCTTCAATCCATTTGTGACTGCATCTTGTAATTTTCTACGCGCATGCAATGCTGGGTTAGAAATAGTGACAGTTAATGAAATTTTATCATCACTAAGAATAAGGTCATCAACAAAGTTTAAAGAAACAATGTCCTTATTCATGTCTATATCGTTTATTGTGCCTAATAATTCGAGCACTTCTCCTCTATCTGGTACCATCTTATTTATAATTGTTCTAGACAAAAGTAAGAATTAAAGTTTAACTAAAATAAAAGTTCACGCTTTTATAAGTTATTTTAGATAAAAAAGTCGTGAATAGGAATGTTTTATTGATTATTACATTAAATTTGAATATGGTACAATACAAGTAACCATTAAGATGGGATGAATTAAAGAGGAATAAAATAAATATGAATTATTGTTTAATTACCTTAAATGTTTGTGTCTTTTCGCTAGATGAAATTGTAACAAAATAAACGCCCATTGGATAATGGGTTAAATCAACTTCCTGAAAGTTTGTTTCTGACAATAATCGTCTATTATAACTTCCTGATGCACTGCATACAGTAATAATATCACCAGAAGACAAGTTGTAAACTATGAATCGATTTATGGTCGGATTCGGACAAATAAATGCTTCCTCAGAAGATTTACAAATGGAAGATATTATTTGAAGATATGTTTCTTCACCATCAAAGTCAGTTTGTTTTAATCTATAATAAAGCGTTGAACTATCAACAACCGAAGGTCTATGTCGATAAGAATAGGTATGACTTTCTGAAGAATTTCCGAAGCCTTTAACTTGGATTACTTCTTTCCATTCTTTTCCATTATCACTGTAGGATATAGTGAAATAATCATTGTTAGTTTCAGAAGCTGTTGTCCAACTTAACAATCTGTCATTATTTTGACATGTAGATGTAAATGCTGTAAATGTTACAGGTAGTGGATAAACATGACAAGGGGAATAACTACCACTGTTATTCCCAAAAATTACTGCTAAGGTAAATTGTTGTAGACTACTTTGATTTTTAGCTCCAGACCAATTCCATTCATCAAAACCTAATTTCCCAGGACGAATACCATCAGTTCTTAAATCAGTTCTAGTAAATACAGGATCTCCGTTCTCTAAATCACCACCAAAATCTGGAATTCCTCCTTCATTTTCAATTAGAAGTTCAAGATTATCAGTACCATTATAAGAGAATGTCGTACTAAAAGGGATAGTATAAACGCCATTTGCAGAGTAAGTAATATTTCCTTCATACACTTTGGTAAAGCCTCCAGTTCCGGGATAGTCTCCATTTCCCGGAGTATTATAATCTGTAACAGATGTATGTCTTAAGTAAATTTTGATTCCTGGAATGACAAAAGAATCTCCAGAATAAAATAATGAGCTAATAAGTCTGAAATTTAATGAGCTAATAATTTGTGAACTTCCGACTTGTCCAGGAGTATATAAGCCTGCTGACCAACTATAATTTCCTTCATAGTAAACAAATGGAAAGTCAGAAGTAGATATGCCCGAAGAACAAGTGTTTAAATCTTGCTGAGCAATAATGTTTGAATGATTTAGTACAATGAATAGACTTAGTAGAAATAATAGATGACGTTTCATGGTGCAAAAATAACTATAAAAAGTGAATTCTTCAAAGAGGGTTTTTGTGAAATTACTAAAATTTTTATTTCACTCTCTCACACTCAAAATTGTTTGTAACATCTTTGGATATAAATTTGGTTGAACACCTGTCTCTAAGGTGGAAATCATAAAGTAAATACCCTTGACTTCAATTTTCCGGGTGATGTAATACCATTCATTATCTTTCGATTGATTGATGTGGATGATTAATAGGTCTTCCTCATTTTTAACAATGGATGATTCGAAAAACTCAAGGGAAAGCATCTTATTGACTTTGTCCTCATAAATTTGAATATCATCACCTAATTCTTCAATCACAAACTGGAAATTATCACCTTTTTTTAGATGCCACACAAATCCATCTAGTTCATTTGCTACCTGAATTTTAAAATGACCCAATTGTTTATCTTCTATTGGAAACCGAACGGACAAGGGTAAATTGTAAGGATGTAAGTCTTTTTCAAGGCTGTTTTCCAAGGTAAATTCTAAAGTGTTATTATTTTTCCTATCGAAAAGATGACAAGAGGAGAGAAATAAAATGAGAAGAATGAAATATCTCAAAAACATAAATTAATTAGCTAAAGACAAAGTTAATTTTTCTACTAAAATAATAGAAGTTTTAGTACGAATGATTAATTTCGTAAGGATTAATACCAATTAAGGCATTACAAAGTGAAATACATTTAAAAAGATAAAAATCATGAAGTACGACCGAATCAGTAAAGAACTATACATCAAAAACCGTAAGAAGTTTACCCAACAAATGACCTCTAACACGCTGGCTGTGTTTAACTCAAATGACATCTATCCTGTTTCAGCTGACAGTACATTGCCATTCGCTCAACATAGAGATATCCTTTACTTATCGGGTGTCGATCAAGAAGAAAGTATCTTGGTGTTATTTCCTGACGCAAAAGATGCCAAACACAGAGAGGTATTGTTTCTTAAAGAAACGTCCGATCTTATCGCTATTTGGGAGGGAGAAAAATTAACCAAGCAAGCGGCTTTTGAAGTGTCTGGTATCAAGACTGTTTATTGGCTCAATCAATTCGATCTGATATTTCGCCAAATGATGGCAGAAGCGGAAGGTATTTATCTAAACACCAACGAACATTTACGTTATTCATCAGTTACAGAAACGCGTGAAGCACGATTTGTGAAAAAGGTCAAAGTAGATTATCCAGCACATCAAGTACATAAAAGTGCACCAATCATGCATCGTATACGTTCTATAAAAGAACAAGAGGAATTAGACTTAATGCAAATTGCGTGTAACATTACTAAGAAAGGATTTGAACGTTTGGCTAAATTCACGAAACCAAATGTTTGGGAATATGAATTAGAAGCAGAATTGATTCATGAATTCATCCGTAATAAATCACAAGGATTTGCCTATACACCGATTATTGCTTCTGGTGCGAATGCTTGTGTTCTTCACTATATCGAAAATAATAAACAATGTAAGGATGGTGATGTTATTTTGTTAGATGTAGCGGCAGAATATGCTAATTATTCTTCTGATATGTCTCGAAGTATTCCTGTTAGTGGCCGCTTTACACCACGTCAAAAAGAGGTGTATAATGCCGTTCTTCATGTGAAAAATGAAGCCGAAAAAATGCTTGTTCCAGGAACTATGTTAGCTGAATATCAGCAAGAAGTTGGTAAAATTATGGAAGCGGAATTGGTAAAACTTAAGCTATTAGACCAAACAGATATTAAAAACCAAAATCCAGAATGGCCCGCATATAAGAAATACTTCATGCACGGAACTTCTCACTTTATCGGGTTAGATACGCACGATGTTGGATTGTGGAATGAACCGATAAAGGCAAATATGGTTTTCACGTGTGAACCTGGTATTTATATTGCTGAAGAAGGCTTAGGTATTCGTCTTGAAGATAATTTGGTTGTTCAAGAAAATGGCCCCGTTTTCAACTTAATGCGTGATATTCCGATTGAAGCAGACGCTATCGAAGAATTAATGAATTCTAAATAATTTTTAATAAGTTAAATAGTAAAGGAAGGTAAATAGAAAACCTTCCTTTTTTATTGATATTAAACATGTTATACCGATTACATTTTCAATATAGCCTAAAAAACAGGCTATTTTCAAATTGTATCGGCATAATACAAATGAACAATTAAACCATTTAATAAATGTGCTTGGTATTACATTACGAAATTTGTGGAAAGGGTTATCCTATTGTCTTCTTGCATGGCTTTCTAGAGTCAACAGCCATGTGGCAACCGTTGGAATTAAAAGAGATGCCTTTTCGTTCTATATTAATTGATTTACCTGGTCATGGAAAATCTCCATTGGAAGGAATTGAACCTGATTTACGACTTTACGCATTAGAAGTTTTTAACGTTTTAGAAGCAGAAGGAATCACAGAATATGGTTTAGTAGGTCACTCGATGGGTGGTTACGTTGCTTTAGAAATGGCTAAGCATGATTCAGATATTGAAAAAGTCGTGTTGCTAAATTCTTGTTTTTGGCAAGATTCACCGCTGAAACAAAAAGAAAGAGAACGAGTTTTGCAAATACTCGAAAAAGATAAAAGAAGATATTTACTAGAGGCTATTCCTGGGATGTTTGTTAAGCCAGACTTACACACTACTTTTATAGAAGAAAGTATAGACTTGGCGAAAAGTATGTCTTTGGAATCGATATTAACTGCTACAAAAGCGATGATGAATCGAACCAATTCAGAAGGAGTGGCAGACTGTTTAGGCGAAAATTTAAAAATCATTCAAGGGGAGCTTGACACTTCTATTCCGTTGAAAATGATGCTTGAAAAGTCACATAAAAAAACCTTTGATTTGTCTATTCTCAAAGGAGTTGGACACATGACACACAAAGAAGCGACAAAAGATGTCAAAAACTTATTGCTTGAATTTTTCAAAAATGAAATCGATGCATGAAATGATGTTCACGATTTACAAGCATCTACATTAAATATCAAAAGACTTTCTTACCTTTGAAAAACAATCATTAGACCAATATTTATGGAAAGGAAATTGCGCATAAACGGACACTCTCATTTATTACCTTACCCAGAGGAAATTCCGCAATTCATGAAAGACAAGGAAATTTTCTGGGTCGATGATGAGCGTAAGTTCATGTTGCAAAAAAACTGGAAGCGGCCAGTCACCGATTCTAGCTTCTTCTTGAATGAGAAATTAGAATGGATGGATCGAAATAAGGTTGACCATGCTGTGATTTTGAATCTTTCTCAATTATATGGAAACGGTCTTCGTGTGGAGGAATTGAAGCAAGCATTGCGTTTTCAAAATGATTTTAACGCGAAAATTCAGCATAATCACCCGTCGAAGTTCAGCTGTGGATTCGTTGTTCATCCTGCTTTTATGCGTAGTGCTTTGTGGGAAATCGAGCGTTGTGTGGAAGAATTAGACATGCATTTATTGTGTCTTCCTACGCACTATATGGATAGTGTCGGCACGTGGAGATGTATCTTTGACGAAGAAAATGAACCCATTTTTGAATTGGCGAATAAGTATAATCTAGCAGTCGAAATTCATCCGTATGATGGCGAGAAATTTATCAAATTAGAAAATACAGCTTGGCGTTTTCATCTTATATGGATGTTGGCACAATGTGCTGATGCTTACCACTTTTTGACGCTTAACGGATATCCTGATAAATACAAAAACATGCGTGTTTGCTTTGCACATGGTGGACAATTAGCACAAATTAACTTAGGGAGACGAATTCAAGGTTTTGACGGTCGCCCCGATTTATTCGAAGGTAAAACACATCCTCGTAAATCAGTAGGACATAAAAATATTTTCTTTGACACTTTACTACATGACGTCAATTCGCTCAAATTATTGATCAACAATCAATCTTCTCACCAAGTGGTGGCAGGTTTAGATGACCCATATCCTTTAGGAGAAATGGAAAGCTTACCACAGTCTTCTTATCCAGGAAAATTACTAGACTTGGCGGTTGAACAAGGTGTTATTACCACGCAGCAATTTGATGATATTTGGGAGAAAAATGTCCTTACGTGGCTATATGGTGAAGATGAAGCAGCTAAATTAAAATTGAGAGAACGAATTTTAAAAGGAGTTAAATAAAATAGAGGCAATAAAATAACGCATGATTACCGATCCATCACAAAAACAGATAGAGGAAATAGGAAAGAATCTAAATAGGATAATTACTAAATTTCTAGAAATAGAGTTGATGAAGGATCCCGATTTTGAGATTATTAAGACGAATCAGAAACTAAGAGACGATTTAGACATTGATTTAGAAAAAATTTCGTCCTATAGCATCGCTGAAATTCATACTTATTTAAGTGATCGGAAACTAACGACAAAACACATAGAGCTAATCGCTGAGTATGTTGAGGCTATTGCTAAATTTAAGCTGACTACTGATGAGAGCACTGCAAAAGCAGGATTCAGCAAGGCGATTGATTTGCTTACGGTTGCAGATGATATTTCTCAAAGCCTATCACTTGAACGTATACGTAAGAAAAAAGAGATGAACGCTTATCTTTAAAAGCGTTCAAACGATTATTATTTCTGTTTAGATTTATCCTTTTTAACAAGGTCCTTGATGAAATGCTCTATAGCAGCAGTCATTGATGGCATATTCGCTTGTGGAGCTAAAATATCCACACGAAGATGGTTTTTTATTGCTGCATTTGAAGTCGTAGGTCCGAAAGTAGCAATAAGCGTTTTGTTTTGTTTAAAATCAGGGAAGTTCTTAAATAACGACTCAATTCCACCAGGACTAAAGAATACTAATACGTCGTAATAAACGTCTTCTAAATCACTTAAATCAGCTGCCGTTGTACGATATAAAACCGCTTTTGAAAAATTATAGTTAGCACTTTCTAAAACTTCAGGAATTTTATCACGTAAAATATCTGTACAAGGTAACAAAAAGGTTTCATTCTTATGCTTTTTCATCACCTCAGCTAAATCTTCAATTTTTTGATTGCCGAAAAATATTTTACGTTTTCTGTACGTTACATATTTTTGTAAATAAAGAGCCACAGCTTCAGAGATACAGAAATATTTCATTGAATCTGGCACTTGAAAGCGCATTTCCTCCGCAATTCTAAAGTAATGATCGACTGCTACTTTTGAAGTCATTATAACAGCAGAGAAATCAGCGAAATTTATCCGCTGAGCACGTACTTCTTGAGCAGTTGCACCTTGCACTTGGATAAAAGGTCGAAAATCAATCTTTAAACCGTATTTTTCAGCAAGGTCAAAGTAAGGTGATTTTTCACCTTCTGGACTAGGCTGAGAAACTAATATCGTTTTAATGGCCAATTTTATTCTTTTTAATTGTTAAACAATTATTTCTATTCCCAGAAACCTACTTAATAATATCGCTATAAAAGCATAGGGTAGTATTTCGAGACTGCAAAAGTACAAAATTAAATAATACCAATGTATGGAGTGTTTAAAACTCTTTTGTAGTAAATAGCCTATTCTTAGAATAAAAAAGAGGAGGATAAATAAAATTGTCAATTGCTTGAAATAGAAGTCCCACTTATCATTGAAGGCCCACAATAGCAGTAATACACTATAAAGAATACTTTTTAAGAAAATCAAATTTTTAGTTATAGTTGCACTTTCCATTAAAATCTCTTTCCTTCCTAAGAATAAAATTCCGATTACTGAATTTATAAAAGGAAGTAATATTAAAATGAGCGTTGCTCCAAACAGAATAACCCAATTAGAGTTACGTAGCAAATCATAATCCTGAATGACGAGATAAGTCATTCCTAGAGAGACAATTACATAATTTAGTATTAGAAAAAATCCAGCGCCAGTGTTGATAGGAATTCTAAATGAGTAGCCTTTAAAGGTGTTGATTAAAATACTTTTCAGCATACTTTCTTGTAGTAAGCGAGAAAAAGTTAACAGCAATAAAGAAACAAATAGCGTAATTAAGACGAACGTATCAAATTGGGGCGTTCGTGCGGTCCATAAAATCTCGTTGTTTGCAGTTGACGCTTCAAACATAGTCAAAAATTTAAGCAAAGATAATGATTAATGACTGCATTGGATATTCTCAGGTTGATTGTTTTCTCATTTCGCTTTATTCCTGTCATTTTTATTTTTAATTATGTATAAATGCTATTTTTGTCAAAAAGAATAAGAATATGGCTACAGATTTATATGTACATCCTGACTATTTGTTCATGGATGAATTATTGACTGAAGAACAAAAGCTAGTACGCGATGCAGCACGAGCGTGGGTCAAAAAAGAAGTTTCTCCTATAATAGAGGACTATTATGAAAGAGCTGAATTTCCGACACAAATAGTAAAAGGATTGGGAGAAATTGGTGCTTTTGGACCATATATCCCTGAGCAATATGGAGGGCCTGGATTCGACCAAATTACTTACGGATTACTAATGCAAGAATTAGAGCGATGTGATTCTGGATTACGTTCAACAGCTTCCGTTCAAAGTTCTTTAGTGATGTATCCAATTTATAAGTTTGGAAATGAAGAACAACGCATGAAATATTTGCCCAAATTAGCTACTGGCGAAATGATTGGATGTTTTGGTTTAACCGAACCGGATCATGGTTCCGACCCAGGAAGTATGGTCACAAACTTTAAAGATGCGGGTGATCACGTTATTCTTAACGGTGCTAAAATGTGGATTTCGAACGCACCTTTTGCTGATATCGCAGTGGTATGGGCAAAAGATGAAACAGGTCGTATTCATGGATTAGTTGTTGAAAGAGGAATGGAAGGATTTTCTACTCCTGAAATGCACGGAAAACATTCACTTAGAGCTTCTGCTACAGGCGAGTTGATTTTTGATAATGTGAAAGTTCCAAAAGCAAACATTTTACCAGGCAAATCTGGATTAGGCGCACCATTGTTGTGTTTGGATTCAGCACGCTACGGTATTGCTTGGGGTGCATTAGGTGCAGCGATGGATTGTTACGATCAAGCATTACGTTACTCTAAGCAGCGCAAGCAATTTGGTGTTCCTATTGCTTCTTTTCAATTAACTCAAAAGAAATTAGCGGAAATGATTACTGAAATCACGAAAGCTCAATTTATAACACTTCGAGTAGGACAGTTGAGAGAAGAGGGAAGAGCTACTGCAGCACATATCTCTATGATTAAACGAAATAACGTAGAAATTGCTTTAAAGATTGCACGTGAAGCACGTCAAATATTAGGAGCAATGGGTATTACGAGTGAATTCTCTGTTATGCGTCATATGGCAAACTTAGAATCGGTGGTAACATACGAAGGTACACATGATATTCACTTACTAATTACAGGAATGGATATTACTGGTATCGCTTCTTTTAAACGTTCAGAGCCTGATTTATCAAACATGTAATAACAATTTACTAGATAAAAATATAATTAAGGTCATCCATTGGGTGACCTTAATTATTCAAAGATTATTGAGGAGAATTTCAATGGGTTTTCTTTTTAGAATCACGGTTTAACTTTTGTTACAACCTAAAAAGGTTCAATTTCAACAAAATAAATTATGTTATTCTAAAACGGTTTAAAAAAAAGAATAGCTATTTTGTTATATTTGCGTGTTCTGAAATATCGTCTAATGAATTTTTTCAAAAATTGTGTTCAGTTTATTTTTTCCAAGCAGTTTCTAATTAACATTGGATTGCTCATTATGGTATATGTGGTCGTGGTCATTGCAACGATTTATTACTTAAATGGAAAAACCAATCACGGAGAGAAAATAGAAGTTCCTGATTATATCGGTAAAAACATAAAACAAGTCGTACCATCTATAGAGGCACTTCAATTTGAATATGAAGTTGTCGACTCGATATACAGCCCCGATAAACCAGAAGGAACGATTGTCTATCAAGACCCACTTCCATCTAAGATATCAGAAGTATTTGTAAAAGAAGGACGAAAAATACGTTTCCGCGTTTCGAAGAAAACGAAATTGATAGAGGTACCGTTATTAGTTGACCGTTCTGAAAGGTATGCTGCTAGTGTCTTGAAAAATATGGGTATTAATGTGGTTGTCAATTATCAACCTTCAATGGAAGCTGCTGGCGCTGTCTTGCAACAGAAGTTTAAAAACAAAGAAATGAAAGATGGAGCAAGGGTTCCAGTTGGATCAACTATCTATCTTATTATTGGTAAAGGTCAGACGGATGTAGTGACATCAATACCTATTCCTGATTTAAGTTGTTTAACAATAAATCAAGTGAAAAGTCGTTTAGTAAACTATCCTGGAATTAGTGTTTATGAGAACTTTACTAATTGTAGAACGAAAGAAGATTCTTTGAGTGCAAAAGTAATTTTTCAAAATCCAGCTTTTGGTGAAGGCGAATTAATTCAAAGTAATTCAGGGATTTCCATTACACTAGATGCTAACGGTTGTAATTAATATTGAAAATGAATTTTAAGAAAATAGCCTCTTTTTTATTTAGCGTATATATTGTCAGCTTTCTTCAAGCACAAGAATATGTGGCTCCAATGTTGTACAACTCCAACCTTTATCAAGGACAAAATGATGTATTGAAAATCACTCCAAATACATTTGACTCTACCTTTATTTATACTACTGACACACTTAAGTTAACATTATCCAATCGGATTTTGGACGAATTTTCAACAGATCTATTTCAAAAATACACACCTGACTTCAGCGACCCTTCTCTGACGTTTGAGAAGTATTATAAATTAATGGATAAAAACGGAACAAACCCGTTACCTTCAGACGCTCGATTTGATAACCAAATTACGGTTAAAAGAACGATTAATGTCGCAGAGAATTCCATTGTGGTGACACCGTTAAGTCCAGATACCATTCGATATAGTGATTTATCGGTTTACCCACCTATTTATGATGAAGTATATGTGTATCCACCATATAATTTAGTAGATACAGTTGATTTTCCAAACCCAATGGATACCATTTATCTAGAACATGTATATTATGTGCAAGATTCTGCTACTCAGTTTTTTGAATTATCGATAGACTCAAATGCCATCTGGAAGGACAATTATGTATATCGCAATTATACCAAAGCAAAAAATCCTTGGACGCTTGGCGTAGCAACCTTTGATGGATTGGATGAAAATGGTTATCCCTATTTGATTAATTCTACAGTTGCAGGATATGCAGATGTGTTGACTTCCAAGCCGATAGATATGACGGAATTGGCACCGAATAACGAAGTTTATTTAAGCTTTTTATATCAAACAGAAGGATTGGGCGATGTTCCTGAATCCGAAGACTCGTTGATATTACAGTTTTATTCACCTTCTAACGATAAATGGTTTAACATCTGGAATACTATTGGTCATCCAGTAACAGACTTTAAAAAAGTTCATATTAAGTTAGAAGAACCAGCATTTTTTGAAAAAGGATTCCAATTTCGTTTTATGAACTACGGTCGATTGGCCGGCGATTTAGATCATTTTCATTTAGATTACGTTCATTTGCGTGCAGGTTCAGGACCAGCAGACACTTTGTTTAAGGATTTTGCGTTTGTCTATCCGATTAATACGTTTTTAAAAGAGTATACCGCTGTTCCTTGGGATCATTACAAGAACAATCCAACGGATAAGATGAGCGATTCGGTAAACGTTATTGTTCGTAACGGAAGTAACATTACCGAAAACAGTCAAAGTGGTACTGCTTGGGTAGATTACAATGGCGTAACGGAAGGGAATTTTGTACTTTCTGATTATGAACTGACAGACCATGACCCAGCAACAAACTATGCACCAACCACTACATTTGTGAGTTACCATGATTTCTCAACTGGTTATCGCTTCGATGAAAATAAACCGGGAGATTCTCAAGTATTCACCATTACTGCCACAGCAACGGTTCCTTTTTCACAGTTAACAGTGAATGATTCTACTTCAGGAAGTCAAGTTTTTAGTAACTATTATGCGTACGATGATGGTTCGGCTGAACAGGCGTATGGAATTAATGGCACTCAGGCAATGTTGGCATATAAGTTCACACCGTACGAAGCGGATTCTGTCATTGGTGTTTCAATGAGCTTTATTCCAACAGTAGAAGATGTTACCGACAAATTGTTTCTAATTACCATTTGGGAAGATGACAATGGAAAACCAGGGTCTAAAATTTACGAAGACGACTATTTCTTTCCACGTTATCCAGATTATGGTTATGGACATAATAGCTTTGTCAATTATTATTTACAAGACACGGTGAAAGTACCTGTTAGTGGTTCTTTTTATATTGGTTGGAGACAGCTAGATGACGCTAAATTGTGTATTGGTTTGGACCGAAATATCAATAATAAAGACAAGATTTTTTATAGTGTTAATGGTGGTGCAACTTGGGTAAACACCGTTTTTGATGCGAGTTTATTAATTCGACCAATTTTCTCCACCGCTTTAGATGCCACGCTTGGAATTAAAAACACACCGAAAATAGAACACTATTCTTTTGAGGCTTTCCCTAATCCTACGAGTGATAATTTGACCATTCGCACAACGCAACCAAACTATGAAGGTGCAGAATTGTATAATCTAAATGGACAATTGATGCGATCTTTCGATAGGCAGGAAATGACGGTGAATGTTTCGGATTTACTACAAGGTATTTATTTGCTTAGAGACAAACAAACGGGAGCAGTTATTAAAATCGTTAAACAATAAATCGGCGTGAAAGTTTACACCAATTTTGATGAATTAGGCGAAATTAAAAATCCTGTACTGACCATCGGAACGTTTGATGGTGTTCATATTGGCCACCAGAAAATCATTGAAAAAATAAAAGCGGAAGCAAAGAAAATTCACGGAGAAACGGTCTTGTTTACTTTTTTTCCGCATCCTCGATTAGTGCTAAATCCAAACGACAACTCTTTGCGAATGATTCAGACCTTAGAGGAAAAGAAAAAAGTATTGGAAGATTTAGGATTAGATCATTTGATTATTTTTCCTTTTACCAAAGAGTTCTCTCAAGTTAATGCCCAAGATTTTATCAAAAATTATTTGGTAGATAAACTGAAGTTAAAAGTTATCGTTGTCGGTTATGACCATCGTTTTGGAAAAGGGAGAGAAGGAAATATTGAACTTTTAAAACAGTATAGCGAGGAGTTTAATTACAAGGTCATTGAGATACCAGCACAAGAAATTGATGAGGTAAATGTTTCTTCTACGCGTATTCGAAAAGCGATTCTTTCGGGAGATATAGAGACCGCAAACACCTATTTAAGCGACAGTTTTAAGCTTTCAGGTAAAGTGGTAAAAGGGCAACAACTAGGTAGAACGATTGGATGTCCAACGGCAAATTTGGAAGTGGTTGATAAACTGAAAGTAATTCCTGCGATAGGTGTTTACGTCGTCAAAGTTTTTCTAGAAGATGGTAAAAGTTATCGTGGAATGATGAGTATTGGACAAAATCCGACGGTTACGGACTCAACTTCCATAAAATTAGAAGTGAATTTATTTGACTTTGAGGGTGATTTATACGGTCAGCAGATAACGGTACAATTCTTGAAATATATGCGCAGCGAAATCAAATTTGATTCCGTTGAACAACTAAAACAACAATTAGATGAAGACAGGAAAGCTTCTTTGGATTTTTTTGCTTCTTATAACAAGTAGTCTTTTCGCCCAAAAAGAAAAAGTTTATTCGTGGGAAGAAGCGCAGCAAGTCGATCCATTGACGGTCACTCACTTGAGTTTGCGCAAAGAGAAACTTTCCACTGTACCGAATAAACTCATCAAATTCAAAAATCTTCAATATTTAGACCTTAGCAAAAACAAAATCAAAGAGTTACCTCTTTTTTTTAATGAATTTGACTCGCTCAAAATCTTAAAAATTGAAAGTAATAAGATGACGCAATTTCCTATTGCTATTTGTCAAATGATACATTTGGAAGAACTTTGGGCCTACAATAATTTGTTTTCTGGAATGCCACCCTGTATCGGTAGTTTAAAACAACTACGATTGCTTGATCTTTCCGATAATATGATAGAAGAACTGCCAGAAGCGCTTACAAAACTTCCACGTTTACAAAAACTGATTCTCAACGGAATGATTCTCGATAAGTTTTTCCAACAAAAATGGACAGACAAATTACCAAATGTAGCCATTCAATTTGGCCAACCATGTGATTGTGTGAGTCATTAATAGAAACATTTCTATTAATCTCTTTTGGTTTTTGCTTAATGTAAGTTGCAAAACGGTAATTTAGTCATTGAATATCTCTAAAATTAAAATTATGAAAAATGTAAAATTAATACTGTTAGTTGTTACAGCGATGCTGTTTTTGGGAATGTCGAACGTGAATGCACAGGAATCCTCCTCAGTAATGATAACTACCATTACCACAGGGAGACAGATTACGCTTCAAGTTGTTGATGACCAAAATACTACCATTTCTCAGGAATATAAATTCAGCAAGAATAACCCCGAGCAAGCAATTCTTAAAATAGAAATGGACAAATGGATAAAAAACGGATATAGTCTTTCTCAATCCTATGGATATGTGGCGGTTTATCCAGGGACTGTCAACATTGCTACTCGATATGAAACGGTTATTCTAACTAAGAAAGAGTAAATTCAGCCACAAAGCATTTCTGTGAATTCTGATCTGTCTGTGACCCACCACGCTCTCTTCTCTCATTCTCGCTCTCATTTTTTCATCGTCATTCGATACGCGATCAATCCAGGAACACCAACGATAAAAATAACTGCCATTGCGTAACCAGCAGGTGTTAAATTAAAACTTTCCACATCTTTTAAGTCTCCTGGTTTAATACCAATTCCGATAAAGTAACTTAACGATAATTTGAGGGGTTCTGTAAATTGCTGTAGCCCTGTATTGAAATGGACTTCACCATCAAAAAGATTAATTGGAATCAGAAAGAAAATAGCTGCCATTAAAAGGACACCTAAAACAAAAACGACAAGCGGTTTTTTAATCATGTATTTTAATATTATGACAACAAAATTAATCGAAACATTGAACGTTTCAATACGTAGACGTTAATAAACATCTTCTTGGTGTCGTTTTAAGAATCGAAATCTAGTTAATTTTACCTTTATGACGAAGCAGAAAGCACTGAAAATAGCGAAGTGGACAGGAATTTCCTTTTTGGGACTTTTCTTGTTGGTCACTATTTTGGTATATGCTTTTCGAGGGAAAATAATTCAATATGTTGTTACAGAGCTCAACAAGCACCTCGTTGCCAAAGTAGAAGTAAAGAAAATAGACGTTACTTTTTGGAAGACATTTCCGCATGTCTCTGTAGATTTTGAAAAAGTATTGATTTACGATACGATACAAAACACCAACGATACGGTTTTTTACTCTGACTTTGTTCGGCTAAAGTTTGATGCCTTGAAGCTGTGGAACGAAGAATATGTGTTAGAAGAAGCGCAAATTTTTCCAGGTCTTGCAAAGTTGGTAGAATATCAAGATGGGCGTGAAAATTATATGATTTTTAAAACAGAGGTGGATTCTCTGGAAACATCAACACCGATAGAATTTAAATTAAACGCGATCAGATTAACAGACTTCCAACTGAGTTATGAAAATAAAATCACCAAGCAATTTTATAGTGCTAAGGTTGACAACTTAACTTTTAAAGGCGACTTTCAAGCGGAAAAATTCGATTTACAAACCACCTCCAAATTAACCGTTTTATCCATCAAAGACCACGAAGTTCAATTACTTAAAAATAAAAAAGCAGATATTAATCTGCAACTTTTAATTGATAAAAAACGGAACCTCGTTCAAATTCCGCAGTCAAGAATAGAAGTGGAACGATTGCCATTTGACATTCGTGCTCGTTTTAATGATTTAGGAATGTGGGTAGAAATTAAAGGTAAAAATCTACCATTAAATGAAGTGGTCAATAATTTCTTTTCTAAAGAGGAAGACATTCTGAAGTATCAAGGAAAAGGAATGGCGACGTTCAACCTTATTATTTCAGACGACAATTTAAAAACGACACCTACTATTATTGATTGTGATTTCAGCGTTAAAAATGGAAGCTTAAATGAACCGTCTCAAAATATTACCTTGACAAACATTCAAGTGGAAGGCGAATATTCCAATAAAAAAGGAGTGGGAAAGGAATACCTTTCTTTGAAAAGGTTTGATTTTCAATCGGCAACAGGACCTTTTAGCGGGCGATTTCTAATGACTGATTTTTCGAACCCCCATTATCAAGGTGCTGCCAATGGGAAAGTGAATTTGGAAGCATTGGCCAACTTGATTCGCGTCGAAGAGGTTGATAGTATTAGAGGAATAATGCAAAGTGAATTACAGTTTGACGTTTCAACGTATGGTAATTCGTTTAGAATTAATACACTTTCAGGTGATATTCGATTAGAAAACACATCGCTTAAGTTGAAAGATGATGCTCGTGTTTTTTCTGATATTAACGTTGCCGTGACCTTCAATAAAAACGAGGCGTATGTCCAAGGATTTAGTGTGCGATTAGGAAAATCAGATTTGTCATTAAACGGTGAATTTAAAAATTTAGAAAAATTCATTTCACATGAAGGAAGTATTTTGGCAAATGTGGAGCTGGTTAGTAATTATATTGATGTTCATGATTTAAACATTGAGTCTTCAGGAACAGATCAGACGACTTCTAGTACTAATACGAGTGAACGGATTTATCGACTTCCAAGTAATGTGCAAGCAAATTTGAGTGTGTCGGTTAAGAAACTTCGGTATAAAACGCATGAATTCACCAATCTAAGAAGTCAATTAAGTATTTCCGAACACCTACTTGACTTTTCTCAAATGAATGTTGAAAATGAGGGTAACGCTATTCAAGGCAATCTGACCCTTCGAGAAACATCACCAGAATATTTAGTGGCGACGGCTAGTTTAAGATCGAATGAAATCAATCTTAAACGGCTTCTAAACGAGTGGAATGACTTTGATCAAACAATGATTAAAGAGGAAAATGTGAGTGGACAAGCGATTATCAATATGGACTTTAAAGCACCGTTTGACTTGAGAAATGGAATTGTCAAGAAAGACATCGTTTCTACTATAAATCTAAAAATTGTCAACGGCGCGTTGAAAAATGTGGAAGTATTTAAAACCATTGTAAAAAGTCTTCAGCAATCATCGGCTAAATTATTGATTAGCAAAAAACAATTGGATCTCTTCGGACAGCGACTCATGAATTTGCAATTTGAGGTGTTGGAAAATAATTTCATCATCAACAATGGTAAGGTCACGATTCCTGAGATGTCCATAAAGTCAAATGCGCTTGACTTGGATTGGGTTGGATGGCATACTTTTGACAATCAGATAGATTACCGATTTTCTTTCCGATTTAGAGATTTGAAAACAGTGAATAAAGACTCCGAATTTGGTATTGTGGAAGATGATGGAACAGGACTTTATATTTTCATGAAAATGGTTGGTGCTTTGGACAATCCACAAATAACATGGGACAAAGAAGCTAGTAAACAGCAACAAAAAGAAAATCGTGAAAATGCAAAAAAAGAAGCCTTATCCATTTTAAAGTCTGGATTGGGTATTGGAAAGAAAGATTCGACCATACAAAACTATCAATCACCAAAGAAAAAAGAAGTTGTATTTGAGGTGGATTATGGTGACAAAAAAGAGACGAAGGAACCGCCTAAAGAAGAGAAGTCAGCACTTCAAAAAACGATAGACAAAAAGATAGAAGAGGCTAAAAAGCAAAAACAACCACAAGTTGAATTTGAAATAGAGTAAAAGTGTTTTCTAAAGCCTATTTTTAAATAACTTCTTTTTTAATTTATTAGCAGTGTTTTTATCCTAACTTTTAGTGGTATAACTATTATAAAATGCTAAATTTGCAATTCCATACAATTATGTATTCAAAATGGACAAAGTATCTTATGTGGGTAATGCGGATGTAAATGCAATTGATTTTTTGTATAAGTCGTATTTAGAGAACCCTGAAAGTGTTGATATCGGTTGGCAAAAATTCTTTGAAGGATTTGATTTTGCTAAAACAAATTACGATACAGATGGCGCAGTACCTGAAAATTTCAAAAAAGAAATTCAAGTTCTAGACTTGATAAGTGGCTACCGTACACGGGGTCATTTGTTTACGAAGACAAATCCTGTTCGTATGCGTCGACAATATTCTCCAACCCTTGCTATCGAAAATTTCGGTTTGTCAGAAGCAGACATGAACACCGTTTTTCAAGCAGGGAGCGAGATTGGAATTGGCGCAGCAACACTGAGTGATATAATAGCACATCTTGAAAAATGCTACTGTACTTCCATTGGGATTGAATATATGTACGTTCGTGAGCCTGAGGTGTTGAATTGGATAAAAACGAAATTTGAATCGAAGGACAAGAGAAAGATTGAAAAAGAGGAAAAGATTACCATCTTAAAATACTTGGATAAAGCCGTTGGTTTTGAAGCGTTTTTAAATAAAAAATACGTCGGTCAAAAACGTTTTTCTGTCGAAGGAGTAGAGGCACTTATTCCTGCTTTGAACAAAGTGATTCAAAAAGGATCAGATTTAGGTGTGGAGTGTTTCGTAATGGGAATGGCACATCGTGGTCGTTTGAATACCTTGACGAATATTTTCCAAAAAAGACCACAAGATATTTTTTCTGAATTTGAAGGAAAAGAATTTGATAATACAGATGATTTTGATGGCGACGTTAAATATCACCAAGGATTTAGCACAAGAAAGACGACAAAAGCAGGTAAAAATGTTGAATTAATTCTTTCTCCAAATCCGTCACACCTTGAAGCAGTTGACTCTGTAGTACAAGGAATGGCTCGTGCAAAAATTGATCAGGAGTACAAAGATACTTCTAAAGTTTGTACCGTCATGATTCATGGTGACGCTGCTCTTGCTGGACAAGGTGTGGTGTATGAAATCATACAAATGTCCCAATTGAAAGGGTATAAAGTAGGTGGAACCTTACACATTATCACCAATAACCAAGTTGGTTTTACGACTGACTATTTAGATGGTCGTACATCTACTTATTGTACGGGAGTTGCAAAAACGACTTTGTCACCTGTTCTACATGTCAACGCAGATGATGTAGAAGCAGTAATTGAGGCCATTGAATTTGCCATTGAATATAAGCAGAAATACCAATCAGATATTTTTGTTGACTTATTAGGATATCGTAAATATGGACATAACGAAGGGGATGAACCAAAATTCACGCAACCAAATCTATATAAGATAATCGCTAAACATCCAAATTTAAAGGATATTTATGGGAAACAACTTTTGAGTGAAGGTGTTGTTTCAGATGGAGATTCAAAAGCCATTTCAAAAGAATACAACGATTTCTTAGAAAATGAACTCGAGATTTCTAAGACAAAAGATAAAGCAATTGTTTGGAAATTTCTAAAGGACGAGTGGAAAGACTTTAAAGAAAGTACTCCCAAGGATTTTGAAAAATCACCAAATACAGGTGTTTCTAAAAAGGAATTATTGTCCTTAGGAGATAAAATCACGAAATTACCAGAAGGAAAAAATTACTTCCGTAAAATAGCGAAAATATTAGATGATCGCCATACGGCTATTAAAACTGACACCTTAGATTGGGGTTCAGCAGAAATGTTGGCTTATGCTTCTTTATTAGTAGAAGGGAAACCGGTGCGTATGTCTGGACAAGATTGTGAAAGAGGGACATTTTCTCATCGTCATGCTATTGTGAAGACTGAAGACACTGAAGAAGAAGTGATTACGTTGAATCGTATTAATGATACACAAGCGACTTTCCACATCTATAATTCATTATTGTCTGAGTACGCTGTACTTGGATTTGAATACGGTTATTCACTTGTCACACCAAATGGATTAACTATTTGGGAAGCTCAATTTGGTGATTTTGCTAATGGAGCTCAAGTGATGATTGACCAATTTATTACTGCTGCTGAAGATAAATGGTCGGTTCAAAGCGGATTGGTTTTATTATTACCTCATGGATATGAAGGCCAAGGAGCTGAACACTCTTCTTCTAGATTAGAGCGTTTCTTACAAATGGCAGCTGATTATAATATTCAGGTAATTAATCCAACGACACCTGCAAATAATTTCCACGCGTTGAGAAGACAGTTGTCAAGAGAATTTAGAAAACCTCTTGTAGTGATGTCTCCAAAATTACTATTGCGTTATCCTGCTGCTGTATCCACATTAGATGATTTAGCAAATGGCGGATTCCAAGAAGTGATAGACGATACGATTAAGAATAAAAAGGAAATTGATACAGTTGTATTATGTTCTGGTAAGTTTTTCTACGAAGCAAAAGAAAAAGCAGTCGAAATGGGTGTTTCTAACATGGCTTTTGTTCGTGTAGAGCAACTTTATCCATTGCCACAAACGCAAATTGACGCAACAATAGCATCTTATCCAAATGCGAAGAATATTGTTTGGGCACAAGAAGAACCTGAAAATATGGGCGCATGGAGATATATTGCAATGGCGATGCGTTCTAAAAACTTAATCGGAATAACTCGTCCTTCTGCAGCTGCATCAGCTGAAGGGTCAAAGAAATTACATGAAAAACGATTAGCGAAACTTTTCAAGGATTTATTCCAATTTGCGAAAGTAACCGCTTAATAAATAGAAAATTAAAATTAACGATATGTCAGTTTTAGAAATGAAAGTTCCAAGTCCAGGAGAATCTATCTCCGAGGTTGAAATCGCAACTTGGTTAGTGTCTGATGGAGATTATGTTGAAAAAGATCAGGCAATTGCTGAAGTTGATTCAGACAAAGCAACATTAGAATTACCTGCAGAAGAGGCTGGAATTATTACATTGAAAGCTGCTGAAGGAGACGTGGTAAAAGTGGGGCAAGTAGTTTGTCTAATCGACACTGCTGCACCTCGTCCAGCAGGTGCTGCTGCTCCTGCCGCTGCACCAGCGAAAGAAGCTGCTCCTGTTGTGGAAGAGAAAAAAGTAGAAGCTCCGGCAAAAGAAGAAAAAGTGGTTAATCCGAATCCGGTGAATGAAAAAACATCGTATGCTTCTGGAACACCATCTCCTGCTGCGGCTAAAACAATGGCTGAAAATAAGATAACGGCGACTCAAGTTACTGGTTCAGGAAAAGATGGACGTATCACCAAGCAAGATGTGATTGCAGCGATGACTGCAGGCGTTAATGCTTCTGCCGTTCAAGGATGGGGCGGATCACGTGAACAAAAGCGTGAGCGTATGTCTATGTTACGTCGTAAGATTGCAGAGCGTTTGGTGGCAGTGAAAAGCGAAACCGCTATGTTGACTACTTTCAACGAAGTAGACATGAAGCCAATCATGGACTTACGAAAAAAATACAAAGATGCTTTTGCAAAAACACACGATGTTAATTTAGGATTTATGTCCTTCTTTACAAAGGCGGTGACTGAAGCATTAAACTTATTTCCTGCTGTAAATGCACAAATCGAAGGAAACGAAATTGTTTATTTTGATTATGCAGATGTTGGTATTGCGGTTTCCTCTCCAAAAGGGTTGATGGTTCCAGTAGTACGAAATGCAGAGCAAATGTCTTTAGCTGAGATTGAAAAAGAAATTAAACGTTTAGCGATTAAGGCACGTGATGGTAAAATTACTCCCGATGAAATGACAGGAGGAACATTTACAATCACCAATGGAGGTGTCTTTGGTTCGATGATGTCAACACCAATTATCAATCCTCCACAATCTGCTATCTTAGGAATGCATAATATTGTGGAACGACCTGTTGCCATTGATGGTAAGGTAGAAATTCGTCCAATGATGTACTTAGCACTTTCGTATGACCATAGAGTGATTGATGGTAAAGAGTCTGTTAGCTTCTTAGTAAAAGTAAAAGAAATGATAGAGAATCCTGAGCGAATTATCTTTGGTGGTCAAGACCCTTACAAAGTACTTTTGAATTTGTGATTTTCAGAACATATTATACTTTAAAAACACCCAAAACTGGGTGTTTTTTTGTTTCTATGGAAAAGTAATTTCTTAGATGATAATGTATTATCATTCATCCCATACTTTTTACTAATTTTGTGAGGGGATTTTTACTCCTTAAAATAAAAGGAAAGTACTCTTTGCAAAGAAGTACCATCTTACTTGACCTTAAATAGTTACTTTTAAAACGAAATAATATATTCTATGAAGTTTTTACTATCCTGCTTTCTGATACTATTTATAAGTGTCGCCTTTACACAACAAAAATTCACGCTAAGTGGTAAAGTGAAAGATTCTAAAAATGGAGAGGAATTAATCGGTGCCTCTATTGGAACGGCGGATAATCAATTCAAAACGGTTACAAATGAATATGGATTTTATTCACTAACACTTCCAGAAGGAAAGTATGTTTTTGTAGTATCTTATTTTGGGTATGAGGAGTTACGTTTTGATATCAAAGTTATAGCTGATATTTCCAAAGATTTTGAACTGAGTGATTTATCCAGTTTGCTGGATGACGTCGTTATTAGATCGACTAAAACAAATGAGAATATTAAAAATACGGAAATTGGAGTAGAACGTTTGAGCCCAAAAGATGTGGAGCGTTTACCTGTTATTTTTGGAGAGAAAGACATTGTTAAAATTATTCAGTTACTTCCAGGAGTAAAAAGCGCTGGAGAAGGAGGTGCAGGATTTTACGTTCGGGGTGGAGCTGCCGATCAGAACCTTATTTTATTGGACGAAGCAATCGTTTATAATGCTTCTCACCTAATGGGTTTTTTCTCTACATTTAATTCAGATGCCATTAAAGACGTCACACTTTACAAAGGAAATCAACCCGCTAATTATGGTGGTAGATTAGCCTCTGTGATGGACATAAAAATGAAAGACGGAAATAATAAACGCTTTAATGTGGAAGGAGGTATTGGGTTGATTTCTTCCCGCTTGAGCGTTGAGGGGCCAATTGTGAAAGAAAAAGGATCCTTTTTTGTTTCTGGTCGAAGAACCTACGCCGATTTATTCCTAAAAGCAACAAAAGATTTTAAAAAGACAAAACTTTACTTCTATGATTTAAATCTAAAAGCAAATTATACGATAGGAAAGAAAGATCGTTTGTTTTTGTCTGGTTACTTTGGTCGTGATGTTTTGGGATTGGATAAGCTATTTGGTATTAACTGGGGAAATGCGACTGGAACACTTCGTTGGAATCACATTATAAACAACAAGCTCTTTTCCAACACTTCTATTATTTATAGCGCTTACGACTATAGTTTCAATATTAGCACAGAAGACATCTCATTCAAGATTTTATCCAAGATTAATGATGTGAATTTAAAACAAGACTTTCAATGGTTTATCAATAACAACCACAAATTGCGTTTTGGTGTAAATGGTATTTATCATCAGGTTTTACCAGGACAGCTAGAAACGGAATCAGACTTTATTCAAGCTAAAAAATTACCAAAAGCACCAAGTTTAGAGTTGGCGGGGTATGTCACCAATGATCATCAAATCACGAAGAAACTAAATGCTACCTATGGCTTACGCTTTACCACTCTTTCCGTATTAGGAAACGGAAGTCCTTTTCACTCCTACGACCCTGCGGGTAACTTAGTGAGTTCTACTACTTACAATAAAGGAGCATTTACTAAAACATATTTTAACATTGAGCCACGATTAGCTTTGTCATTTGCTTATGCAGAAACCGCTTCTTTTAAAGCAGCTTATTCGAGAAATGTTCAAAATGTACACACATTATCCAATTCAACTTCTTCGAATCCAACAGATGTAGTGCTTTTCTCCTCGATGAATATTCGACCAGAAATAGCGGATCAGGTTTCATTAGGTTGGTTTAAAAATTTCAAGGAAGGAATGTATGAACTAAATGTTGAAACGTATTATAAATCCATGCAACATCAAATTGATTACAGAAATGGGGCAGATGTTAGTTCGAATGAATTTCTCGAGGGTGAATTACTTTATGGAATAGGGAGAGCTTACGGTTTAGAGCTTATTGTAAAGAAAAAAGCAGGGAAATTTACGGGTTGGATTTCATATACTTTGTCGAAAACAGAACGGAAAATCAATCAGATAAATGATGGGAATTGGTACAATGCTAAACAAGATAGAACACATGATATTTCCGTTGTAGCAGTGTATGAGATTAATAAAAAACTAGCTATTTCTGGATTATTTGTTTTCTATACTGGTAGTGCGGTGACGTTCCCAACTGGGAAATATACTATCAATGGTGAAACACACTTCTCTTATACCAATCGTAATGCAGATAGAATGCCCAATTATCACCGTTTAGACCTCGGATTAACATGGTACACTAAGAATACAGAGAAGTTTGAATCTAGTTGGAATTTCTCTATTTACAATGTTTATGGACGTCAGAATGCGTATACGATTTCCTTTCGAGAAAATGAGGATAATCCAAACATCACAGAATCTGTCCGAACAGCTTTATTCCGATTTGTTCCTTCAGTAACCTATAATTTTAAATTCAAGTAACATGAAAGCAGTTCAATTGATTAAAATCTTAAGCCTTGTTTTCTGGGTATTTAGTTTCTCTTCTTGTCAGAAGGTGATTCAATTAAAGTTAAAACAGGAAGAACAACGATTAGTGATTGAAGGCGTTCTCACAAAAGGCGACTCAACTCACCGTGTTAAAGTCACAAAAACATTGAATTTTGACCAAGCTATCGAATACCCAGCAGTTGAAAATGCGATTGTTGTCGTGACCGATGATATTGGAAATACAGGTGTTTTCAACTATATAGGAAATGGTTATTACGAAGTGCAAAACTATGTTGCTTTTGTGGGCAGAACATACACTTTGAAAGTTACTCATGATGGCGTAATGTATGAAGCAAAAAGTACTATTCCATCAGAAGTTTTATTAGAGGGTATTCCTGTCGTAACTTATCAGGTTGGCACGATGAGTGTTAAACTACCGATTCCTTTATGGGTAGACATTGCGAACGAAAAGAATTATTATCAATACGATGTCTATCAAAATAGTGAAAAATTAAAGGGGATTCGATTAGCAGATGATATGTATACAGATGGTTTGAAAAATGAGCAACCATTGAATATATTTGGACTTGAACCTGGGGATACACTTAGAGTTGTTTTTCATTGCATTGATTATTCTGCCCATAATTATTTATTTACTTTGG
>JBEBRN010000036.1:0-29306 GCA_040394775.1 Taishania pollutisoli | reverse complement strand
CAAGACAATGCCATGACAACATACAACTTAAACATAGATACAATAAATTCTTCGCTGGCTTATTTTCAAGCGGATAAGTATATTTATGGCTCGTCACGTTTAGGAATGTTGAAGGATTCTGTCAACGTGCTAGGATCGGCATACACAAATACCGATACATCCAACTTTATTCATACGCTTGGAAATAAACGGTATGAATTCTCGAACCATTTGGGGAATGTATTGACAGTACTCTCCGACAAGCCGATTCCTCATGGCAACGGCGGAACGGTAGATTATTTCATGGCAGATATTAAAAGTTCTCAAGATTACTCGCCTTTTGGTGTGACTTTGAGTGGTAGAAATTTTAATAGTGATAGTAGTTATCGTTTTGGATTTAACTCGATGGAGCGTGATGATGAGATTAAGGGGCGTGGAAACTCATATAACTATACGTATCGTATGCACGATACGAGACTAGGAAGATTCTTTGCTGTTGACCCGTTGGCGAGCAAATATCCTTGGAATTCAAGTTATGCTTTTAGTGAAAATAGGGTGATTGATGGAGTTGAGTTAGAAGGATTAGAATTTAGTGGAATAAAAAATCCTCTGGAATACTTCAATCAGCAGATGACTGCATTATTTGATAATGATTTTGGAAAACATGCGAAAGATGCAGCGAAAGATATAGTAAAAGATTCCTATTATGCAATTAAGACGACTGTAATTGATAATTTAGGAACAATATCATTATTTGTAACAGCTACTGGTTATGTAATGTATATAACGCCTGCGTTTGAATTTGCACCAGCAGTTATCAAAGCTGGTGAAGCTATTGGCTATGCTTCCACATTTGTTGAAGTTTATGATGATTTTAATAAGAAAGATTACGCTAATGCGAGTGTACAAATTGGAGTAGCCATAGTTTTTAGAGGTACTGGAAAAGCAATAGATAAGGCTGCTAAAACTACCTCTACCTATAAAGGTACTACGGAACTTTTAATTTCTAAAAACAATGCAAAGATTCTAAATTTCATTAATGAAGCTCTGGGACAGACATATAGTAAAATTTATATACCCAACATTCAAAAAGTGGGGAATGTTACTTTTGATTCCAATAAAGCTATTAAACAGAAAGAGGGATATTTGATGGCTACTGATATTAATACTAAGGAAAAACATAAAGTGGTCAGACAGGAGAATGGGTCGTATGAATTTTATCAAGGAGTTAAAAATGAAATAAAAAAAGAGAGTGGTGGAAATAGTAAAGGAGAAGGAACCTCCAGTCCAAAAATTTAATTAAACAGGGTAAAATATGTGGATTCTTCTAAAAATAATTATCTTTATTTATTTGATTTATCTATTCAATGACTTGTATAAACGATTAAAAGATTACGTCGAAAATGAAGAAACAAGAGAAAGATTATCGGCTTCACTTGTTTTGATTCAAACAATAGGAGTTATAGTTTTGTTGATAATGGCATTATTTGGTTTTCCTAATAAGTAACTAGGTAATGTTATCACCGCAACATCTGTCATTTTTCTATGCTAAAGACTCCGTTTCACTTCTTAATAAAAAAAACTTATTAACAATATAACAAGTTAATAATCAACATCTTACTATTTTCACTTTCTTCTCTATCTCCCCTAAATACAGGTGTTTAAGTGGGGTTTGAGAATTTCAAAAAAGCATTATTAAAAGAGCTGTATAATTAAAAAGCGATTCACTTATTTAGTCAAAAAAAAGCCCCGAAATTTAAAGTTATAAAAGAAAAAAGCCCCGAAAAACGGTCAGTACTTCAACAAGTTCAGCAACCACGACCGCAAGCAATTATAAAAAGAAAAGCCCCGAAAAAGAAAGAAAAAGAAAATAGTTTTTACAACTTAGAAGAAGAAAAAAGCCCACGCAACATCTATCATTTTTCTATGCTAAAGACTCCGTTTTACTTTTAAATTCTAAAAATCTGTAATTGTATCTTGAATAGCTAATTTGAAAAGCCCCTCAAAATAAATTTCCTTCGAAAACTTGTTAACACTTCCATTCATTCCTTTCAAAATAATATCTTTGTAACATTCATTTTTCAAAATAACGGTCAAACCATGAAATCATTCGATCCAAAAGAGGAAACTATACAAAAAACACATCAATTATTATTGGGTGGTATTGGTCCGAGACCGATAGCGTTTGTCTCTTCGATAGACGAAAATGGTGTCAACAACTTGGCTCCTTTCAGTTTTTTCAATGCTTTCAGTGCTAATCCTCCGATTGTCATTTTTTCACCAGCAAGAAGTGGAAGAACGAGTGAAACAAAGGATACACACGAAAATGTCAAGAAGATTCCAGAGGTCGTTATCAATGTGGTAACGTATGATATTGTCGAAAAAGTCGTTTTAGCAAGTTCGCCTTATCCAATAAACGTAGATGAATTTGTAGAAGCTGGTTTTACGGCGGTTGATTCGGATATTGTTCGTCCCAAGCGCGTCAAAGAATCGCCCGTTCAATATGAATGTAAGGTATTAGAGGTAAAAGAATTAGGTACTGGCGGTGCTTCTGGAAACTTGGTTATTTGTGAAGTGGTTAAAATTCATGTTCGAGAAGATTTATTGGATGAAAATGACCACATTGATCAGAAGAAAATAAATTTGGTCGCTCGAATGGGAGGAAGTTGGTATTGTCATTCGAACGAGGCAAGTATGTTTGAAGCAGAAAGACCGATGACAACTGTTGGTGTTGGTTTTACTAAAATTCCAAAAGATATATTAGAATCAAAATATCTTTCTGGGAATGAATTAGCAAAATTAGGTCGTATTCTAGCCTTGCCAGATGAAACAGAAGTAAATGAATTTAAACTGTTGGATTTATATGATTTATTCATATCTTTAGAAGACGAACCAGCAAAACTGGAAGAGGCGTTGCATACTCGCGCCAAAGAATATTTAAAAGAAAACAGACTAGAAGAAGCATGGAAAACTCTTCTAGCATTTAATAATTAATAAGTAATAAGTAATATTTTATGTTTAAGATCACAGGAACTGTTAAAGTAATTATGGAAACTGCTCAAATTTCCGGTACTTTTAAAAAGAGAGAATTTGTACTAACAGATGCGTCAGGAATGTATCCTCAGGATATTCTTTTCCAACTAACGCAAGATAAATGTGCATTAATCGACGGATACAATGTTAACGATCAAATTGACGTTACATTTAATCTTCGCGGTCGTGAGTGGGTTTCTCCTCAAGGTGAAACGAAGTATTTTAACTCATTAGACGCTTGGAGAATTGACCGTTCATCAGGAAATATGGGTCAACCAACAGCTAATGCTGGAGCGCAAACGGCATCTGCACAACCAACAATCACTCCTGAAACAGCAGAATTTACAGTTGAAAAGAGTGATGACGACCTACCCTTCTAAATAGCGGTAAGACACTATCATTCAATGGCTTGATAAATATTAACCAAGGTGAGAATAACGTAATAAATTCTCACTTTGGTCTTTTTTATTTTTATAACAGTTTATGCAAAATAAAGTTTTCAATTCTTTAAATGCTGTCATCTTATCAAGCATTATTATTGTCCTTTTTACAGTAACTAGAGGATTTGAACACATCATTTCGTGGGATACCTTTGGGCAATATTGTTATCTACCTTCTTTTTTTATTGATCATAGTTTTCAAGCTACTTATGCTCATTTTGAAGATTTAAACAATACCTACGCTTTTTCATCGACACTATATCAATTTAACGTCCTCAATGAGGTTGCATTCACAAAATACACTGCCGGATTAGCCTTTCTTTCAGCGCCCTTCTTTTTATTCGGTCATCTATTTGCAAATATTCTAGGTTACCCAATGGACGGCTATTCCCTACCGTATGCAGTCGCTTTTGGAATCGGTTGTCTGTTTTATACCATTGTTGGTTTTATAGCATTACGGAAGTTATTATTACACTTCTTTAGTGATTCAGTAACGACTTGGTCTATTTTACTCATCGTTTTTGGAACAAATTTCTTTTCTAATTCAATATTTGGCGGTGCTCCTACTCACACATTTTCGTTTACTTTTCTTTGTTTCGTATTTCTTAGCACCATTAAGTTTCATCAAAACACGACCGTTAAAAATGGTATCTACTTAGGTTTATCTATTGGAATCTTAGGTTTAGTTCGTTTCCCTGACTTGCTCTTTGGGCTTATTCCTGTTTTTTGGAACGTCAAACAATATGGCTCGATTTTTAAAAAAGTTAAATTCTTACTGAAAGAAAAACTAATTCCCGTCCTAGCAGCAAAGATTACTTTCATCTTAATCATTAGCATTCAGTTTATTTACTGGAAAACTGTCTCAGGGAAGTTCTTTATTGATAGCTACGCCAACAACCCAGGAGAAGGATTTGATTGGTTCAGTCCGCACACCTTGCCTTTCTTATTCAGCTTCAAAAAAGGATGGTTAATCTACACGCCACTTGCTTTACTTGGTATTTGGGGATTGATAAAACTATGGAAGCAAAAGGAAAATAACCGTCTGATTGTCATTACGTTTATCGTTTTCTTATACGTCGCTAGTTCATGGACAACATGGTGGTATGCTGGAAGCTTCTCTCAACGTGCCATGGTGGACATTTATCCTATTTTGGGAATCTCATTAGGTGTTGTCATTTCAGAAAAGAAATTCAAAAATTGGGCACTTGGATTTGGCTTGTTGTGTATTTCACTAAACCTGTTTCAAACTTGGCAAATGAAAAACGGTATTGTTTCATCTTCTTTAATGACCAGACCTTATTACTTCTCTACTTTTGGACAAACAACTCCTGTAACAGCTGAACAAAAAAAGCTGCTCGAATTAGACTATATGGATTTTGAAGGCGTTTCATCTACTGATTTTATTTTATCAAAAGTAAAAAGTTGGAGTTTGAATGTCGAAAATGGGAAATTAAACGACAATAATTGGTACACGAAAGATATCGCTATTCAGTTACCAGATTCCTATAGTCAACGAAAATTATATCTATTAAAAACCGTTTGGAAATACGTACCCGAAAGCTATACAGGTTTGGAAGGTATTATTCCAAATATATCCATGATGTATAAAGATAAGACGTATGCTTGGCGTGGTGCTGAAGGAAATTCACCTAGTCTTATTATTGACACCGTTAACCATGAAATTACAATGGACTACGTTATTCCTGATATACGAACAAAGCGAGATAGAATACGCATTCAAGTTTGGAGAAAAGACCCAAAAGATATTGAATTTACGCATCTTGAAGTAGAGATGTTGGAGATTAAGGGGAAGAAGTGAATTATTCAATTTTACTTCACCGCAACAACCATTCTATCTTTCCCTTGTAAATCTTTTAGTATCTGAACATTACTAAAGTTCATTTCTTCCAGTAATTTCAACGTCTCGCTACCATACTTTTCATTGATTTCAAAGTAAAGCTTTCCTTCTTCATTCAATAATAAGAGGGCTTTTTCGGCTATCTTTCTGTAAAACAACAGTGGATCTTCATTCGCGACAAAAAGTGCCATGGAAGGTTCAAAATCGAGTACTGTTTTACTCATACTATCTTTCTCAGCCCACGTAACATACGGAGGATTGGAAACGATAACATCCACTTTTTGATCAATTTGCCAATCGTCTGTGAGTACGTCTCGTTGTCTAAAATCAACTGGCAACTTTAAGTTCTCCGCATTCAATCGAGCAACTTCTAATGCTTCACTACTTTTTTCAATTCCTATGATTTTTCCATTTGGAAAAGCACTTTTCAATGCAAGTGAAATACAACCACTTCCCGAACAAACATCCATCAAAACAGGAGTTTCGTTATTTAATTTTTTTAAATCAGTAACAATTTGATGCACCAGTTCTTCTGTTTCTGGTCGTGGCGTTAAAACAGCGGATGAAACCTTAATTTTCAAACCATAAAACTCACTAAAACCAATAATTTGCTGGAAAGGCTCACCTGTCAACAAACGTTTTACGACAGCACGAAAGAATAATAAATCTGATTCAGAAAGCGAAATATCATTGAGTAACATATAGGCATTCTCAACTCCTAATCGTTGTTCTGCCGTTGCGTTGAAGATGAACTTAATTTCAGAAGATGAAAACTGTTGCTTTAATTTTTCCTGAACGTATTTTTTTATCGCTGAAAGTTTATTGCTATTAACGAACATGATTAGCGCGTTTTTGCGTAGAACGTATAGCCAAAACCTATCGTTAAATACTGTTGGAATTTTCTAAAGTCTTTCGCTTCCATTCCACCATCAGATGCTAATCCTATGGTTTTATTTGAAAAAGGTATCCCAAGAAAATTATAACCCAAAAAGAATCTAAAAGATGATTTTTCGGCAGCGGTTAGAATGAAACCAATATTCGGTTCTATGTACAATCCAAGATTACTGCTTTTTTCGCCGAGTGCTTTCAATTTATTAGATGAATACATTGCTTGAGCAGCTCCAATTTTCACACCCATATCTGTTGCAAAGCGTTTGCTATGGAATTTTTCATAGGAGACTTTAAAGAAAGCTCCAATTGTATTATTGCCACCATATATATTCTCATAGGTAGCAAATGATTTTATACGTAGGTAATTATAAAAAACACCCGCTCCAATGGCTAAATTTTTCCGAAAAGTATATTGGTAGTAAGGTGCAAAATAAATCAATCCATCCATATGTGAACGATTAAATTTATTCGACATCACAATAGGCATCCCCAATTCAAGTGTAAAGGAATGCATTGGATCAATGTCGGTTACTGAGGAAACATAAAAATGATCGGATTCATCTGAACCGTCATCTTGTGCAAGTCCGTGGAAAGCAAAGAAAGAAATAAACACCAAAAAGAAGTAGAACTCATTTTTCATACAGTTATCGTTTAAATTAATCCGTAAGTCCCATTTTTTTCAAAAGGAAAGAGGCGTTCATATTCTGGCAAACACCCTTTCTCCAAAGATAGTCAAAATACAACTCGTTTTCAGTAATCGTTGAGTCAAAATATCCATTAAAAAAGTAATCGTTACTTTCTGATAATTCACACAAAGCCAAATCGTGCGTTGCGATAATACCTTGAGTATTCAAACGTTTTAACTTCTGTAAAAATTGTTTAGAACCTTGCTCTTTATCTAAACTATTGGTTCCTTTTAATATTTCGTCTAAGAGAATGAATAATTTCTCACCGCGTTCAATAGCGTTTAGCACCAATCTTAATCGCGATAACTCAGCATGAAAATAAGAACTCTCATTGCTCAAATCATCACTCGTTCGCATGCTTGTAAATAATGTATATGCAGGGATTTCGGCTTTTTGAGCAAAAATAGGAAGACCAGCATTGGCAAAAACAAAGAGTAAACCTACCGAACGCAAATAGGTGCTTTTTCCAGCCATGTTTGGTCCTGTCAAAATCATTAATCGTTGTGACTTATCAAATTGCACATCGTTAGGAACGGCTTTGTCCGCAGGAATAAGTGGATGTTTCAATCCGATTACATTTACGTCATCTCCTTCTGTAAACTTGGCAAATATTGTGTCACTATGATTGAATTTCAAGAAAGCTCCTGAAATATAAGCTTCTAACTTCACAAGGTCACTTTCCCAATTTCCAATTTTCTGTTGGTAATTGTTCATCCATTTTTTCAAAGCGATACGTTGATGAAAATCCCACACAAAAAGTCCATTCAACAAAACACCTACGAGTACATTAATTCTTAACTCAAAACGTCTTTGTATTTTTAACAAATCACGCAATGCCAACAAAGCTCCTTTCTCTTTATCAAGTGATTCCATGAAATTCTTTAGTGTTGGATTGTCCGTTTTTAACTGTTGAATCAGTTGCATCTGGTTCATCAAGAAGTTGACTTTACCTTCAAATTTCCCTACAATATCTATCACACGATTCGTATCCTTGAGAAAGTACCCGACAAAAAGTAAATTCAAAAAGATAATCAAGCTGAAAATCATTCCGTCAATTAAGTTCAAAGTCAACGCAATAAAGGTACCAACACCTAAAAATGTTAAGATATAGCGAACTGGATTCAACCAAGAAGGATTCTTAAATGAAAATGATTTTAACTGCTCTAAATCAGCATCAAGCGATTCTCCCCAATCATTTACCTCTCCGTTAACACGGAATTGCACACACCATTCGATATTCTCACTCAATCCGATAATCATCTCGTTGACTTCTTTCGATGAAGTAGCACCGTTTTTTAATAAATTAGCTAAGAATAACTTTCCTTTGAATGAAAAAGTTCGGTTTATAAATTGAAATATACTATTCTCCCCAAACAAGTCCATGTCATATGCAAAAGGGTGTTTGGTATCTTTAAAGTCTGAACCATTTTCAAAAGAGCAATAATTCCCTTCAATCGATAGTAGTTCACAGTGTAAGATTTCTTTCCATTTTTTTGCCTTATTGAGAGCTGTTTTTGCATCTTGAAAACGAGAAATCGCGGAAACAAAAACCACTAAGCCTATAATAATTGTGGGTGTCACAGTTTTCCAATTTCCCCACAAAAAGTACACTGCTGTAATAACTGCAATAAATATTAATAACCGAAGGAAAACCCATACTCTAAAAGTTGACGTTGCCTTGTCAATTGCCTTTTGCGCTTCAACAGATTGTTTGGTGTAAAATTCTTTATTTGACATAATATAAACTAGAATAATTACTTAATGTAATTCTAAATAGAGCTGTAGTAGCTATTAGTCTTGTTGTTTTTCAGCCGTCACAAACTCTTTTCTAAAACCTTCAAAGATGTTGTATTCACGGAAACTACACTCTAAATCTCCGTTGAAAAGCTTCACTTTTCTATTTGGCTTCAATCCTACTCGTTTTAACGCGTCTTCATTCGAAGAAATAATCCAGCAATTCCAGCCTTTCATTTCCGCCTTAAACCAATCCCCCAGTTTTTCATACATATCTTCTACTTCATCTCCCATACGTTCTCCATATGGCGGATTACTGACTAAGACACCATTATCGGCAGTACGTTTCATTTCTTCAAAACCCATTGCTTTTACTTCAATGAAACGTCCAAAAGGAAACGTTCTTAAGTTTCGTCTTGCTTTCAATACCATTTCATCACTCAAGTCAGATCCTGAAATAGTGAATGGTAATTTTTGAGGGCGCATAGATACTGCTCCATAAATAGCATCCCACATAGGTGCATCGAAACTTCTAAGATTCTTAAATGCGTAATGCGTTCTTTCGATATTAGATGGAATATTGTAGGCTAGTAATGCCGCTTCAATTAATAACGTACCTGAACCACAAAATGGATCCATGAAATCTGATTTGCGATCCCAACCAGAAAGGCGCAACATTACCGCTGCAGAGACTTCATTCAAAGGAGCAAGACCTACTTCCGATCTATAACCTCTATGGTAAAGCGGAACACCACTCGTATTGATAGAAAGTGTCACCTCATCATTACGAATATATGTATCCACTACAATTTGTGGTGTTTTTGTTTCAATATTTGGTCGATCACCTACTTTGTTTCTGAACGTGTCAACAATCGCATCTTTAACCAATAACATGGGGAATTTAGAGTGATTGAACATATTGGATTGAACGGCTCCTTTTACGGCTATTGTTTTATCCACATCAAAATAAGAAGGCCAATCAATTTTCATCGCTTCCTTATACAAATCTTTTTCTTCGCGTATTTTAAACTTAGCAATTTGAAAAAGTACGGTGATGGCACAACGCAAGTGAAGGTTTAAAAAATAGATGTCGTGTAAGTCTCCTTCTAACTGCACTGCTCTATTCAGCGCGGTTGTATTTTCATAACCTAGCTCTTTTAATTCGTCTTGTAATACACCTTCTGCACCAAAAAGTGTTTTTATTGTAATTAGAAAGTTTTCTTTATCCATATATTTTTTTAATGTACAATACGTCAAATTAGTGATAGTAACTATCATAAAATGAAATATATTACGTTATTTTGTACAAATGTAACCAAACAATCGTCGATAATTGATACAAAAGCTCACATATTTTCTCTGTCTACTACTAATTACTACATCTGTTCAGGCGCAGAAAGTAGGATTGGTTCTTTCAGGAGGTGGAGCGCCAGGATTCGCACATATTGGTGTCATTAAGGCATTAGAGGAAAACGGTATCCCAATTGACTATATTACAGGTACTTCTGCAGGCGCTCTCGTTGGTGCGATGTATGCCAGTGGAATGACTCCCAATGAAATGATTGCGTATGTCAATCATCCCGATTTTATCAAGATGTCAAAAGGAAGACTTTCGCCTGACAAGCGTTTTTTACTTCAACGACAAACAGACGACGCTTCCATGATTGAGATTCCTTTTTCATTTGACAGCTTACTCGCTAAGTCACTCCCAATCAATCTAGTAAAGCCGTATACGCTCGACTTTGAGATGTTGAAATATTTGGGAATCATAGGTGCCAACAACAATAAAGATTTCGATCAATTGTTTGTTCCGTTTCGGTGTGTTGCATCTGATGTTGGTAACAAAACTTCTATTGTGTTTTCCAAAGGTAATCTGAATGAAGCCGTTAGAGCCTCATTAACCTACCCATTTTATTTCAATCCGATTCGCGTCGATGGTAAATTACTCTTCGACGGTGGTTTATATAATAACTTTCCATCGGATGTTATGTACCATGATTTCAATGCAGATTTCATTATTGGAAGTACCGTCACAGATAACGCTCCTCCACCTTCTGAAGATAATTTGATTAGTCAGATTACGAATCTACTGATGCGTCATAGTGATTATTCAATTCCATGTGAGAATGGCTTTCTTATACGTCCACACACACCTATTGGCACGTTTGACTTTGGACAAATAAACTTAGCAATAGCAGAGGGATATAACGAAACGATTAAGAATATTGATAAAATTAAAGCAGAAATAGCACGTAGAGTTGACGCCAAGGAATTAGCACAAAAAAGATATGATTTTTCTCATAAATTGATACCTGTGACTATATCGGAAGTAGTTTCAAATCGTCCAAATCGCTATAAATTTATTACCAAATCTTTATTGCATCAAAAAGAAAGAAGCCCTTTAACTATTGAAAAGTTAGAAAAGCGGTTCTTCCGAATGACAGAAATGGATCATATCGCTACTTTATATCCAACTATTGAATTAAAGCCCGATTCTACTTACCGATTAAATTTGTATATTCGAGAAGCAAAGCATTTTAAATTAGAAGTCGGAGGACATTTCTCATCACGTCCTATAAATGTTGGCTATTTAGCCTTAAATTATTACCATCTCAATCGGTACGCATGGCATATCAAAGCAGAATCTTATTTCGGGAAATTCTACACTTCGGCTAGACTTGCAGTGGATTTCCAAGCACCGATGAGATATCCAGTTATTTTCTCTCCGTATTTCATCTTAAATCGATGGGACTATTATAGAAGTTCTACATCTTTCTTTGAGAATGTCCAGCCTTCATTTCTTGTTCAGAATGAAGTTTTCGGAGGTTTAAAAATCAAGAGTCCTATTGGAAATAAAGCGATTATCGAATTGGATATTAGAGGTTTAGAAAATAAAGATTCCTATTATTTAAAAGATGAGTTTACAAAGTTAGACACCGCTGACTTTACACTATTCAAAGGATTTGTGGGTGGTTTATTAATTGAAAAAAACACCCTCAATAAGAAGCAGTTTGCCAATGGGGGAACACTGTTGCGATTTTCAGCTAAGTACGTTCAGGGTCGTGAAATTTCTCGCCCAGGAACGGTTTTAACAAGTCAAGATCAGCAAATTGAGAAGCAACATCGTTGGATAAACATCCGTGCTCGATACAACAGTTATCTAGTAAATGCAAAAATATTTCACTTTGGTATTGATGCGATTGCAGCATTTAATAGCCAATCTTTATTTAGCAATTATAAAGCAACCCTACTTGCGATGACTGCCTTTGCACCTATTCCTGACATGGAAACATTTTTCATGGAAGAATATCGCTCCCCTCAATATATTGGAGCAGGAATGAACTTTGTATTTACGCCTTTCAAAAATTTTGATTTCCGAATTGATGGTTACTATTTTCAGCCGTTTGTGACCATTGTTAAGAATGAGGATGAGACCTTTAATTACTCTAAATTATTCAAAGGTGAACGCTATATTTTATCCGGTTCAGCTATTTACCATAGTCCTGTTGGACCCGTTCGATTAACATTGAATTACTTCCACCGATCTGAACAACCACTCGTATTCCAATTTAGTTTTGGATATGTACTGTTTAATGAAAGATCATTTAGATAGAAGAAATGCTTCCTATCAATAATTCCAATTGAAAAAAGAATGCATTCAGAAATTCTAAGAAAGCAAAAAGGAAGCTCATAGAACTTCCTTTTCACCAAGATTGTACCATTGATTATTTAGCTACAACACCCATTCCATCTAAAACAGCCATCACTTCTCTTACGTGAGTTGCAGACTCTTCTAACAATGCTTTTTCGTCAGCGTTTAACTTCAATTCAATAATTTTCTCAATACCGTTCTTTCCAAGGATAACTGGTACACCTAAGTAAATATCGCTCATTCCGTATTCACCCTGTAACCATGCGCAAACTGGAATTACTTTACGTTGATCTCTTACAATCGCTTCAACCATTTGTGCTGCTGCAGCTCCTGGCGCATACCAAGCAGAAGTACCTAGTAATTTAACGATTTCACCACCTCCTGTTTTTGTACGTTCGATGATGGCATTTAATTTTTCTTCGTCAATTAATTCTGTTACTGGAATTCCACCAACAGTTGTGTAACGAGGAAGTGGCACCATTGTATCACCATGACCACCCATTAAAACTGCTTGAATATCTTTTGGAGATACATTCAATTCTGTTGCTAAAAAAGCTCTATATCTTGCAGTGTCTAAAACACCTGCTTGACCAAATACTTTTGATGGATCCACTTTCGCTGTTAAATAAGCGCAGTAAGTCATCACATCAAGAGGGTTTGAAACAATAATAATTTTTGCATCAGGAGAATATTTGATAATGTTCTCTGTTACACTTTTAACAATTCCAGCATTTGTTGAAATTAAATCATCTCTAGACATTCCTGGCTTTCTCGGAAGACCTGAAGTGATAACAACTACTTCAGAATTAGCCGTTTTAGAATAATCATTTGTTGCACCTACCACACGTGTATCGTATGATAAAATTGGGGATGTTTCCCAAATATCTAAGGCTTTTCCTTCTGCAAAACCTTCTTTAATGTCCAATAAAACAATTTCATTGACCACTTCTCTTTTTGCTAGGACATCAGCGCATGTTGCTCCAACGTTTCCTGCTCCAACAATTGTAACTTTCATTCGTGTGTAAATTTTAATTTTTAATCCGAAAACTTCGTCCACGAAAGTACAAAATTAATCATGAAATTTAAGTGTTATTACAAATAATATTTTGATGACGAATGAATCGGTAATACGTTATTGTCAATACATGAAATGCGCAATACAATAAACTATACTGATTCAAATAGCTCTTAGATTCAAATTATCCTTATTTTTGCTTGCATATGAAATATTGGATAATAATATTTAGCATTTTCATTTGCTTTGGAAGTTTTGGGCAGAGCTCAAAATCAAAAAGTAAAAGTTATGATGATGAAAAAAAAGAACGTTTTCCATCTTATTTCGGTTTACAGTTTAAACCGATATTCTCCACAAACTTTATTACTTCTTCTCAATTAAAACTTCGAGGTTCCGAATTATCCGCTGATTATCATCAACAATTTGGTTTTAGTTTTGGAGGAACTGTTCGCGTTGGTTTATCGAAGATCATTAATTTAGAAACGGGTTTAAATTTCGTTCAGCGAAACTATTCAATAGACTTTACCATTCACTCTCCAACGATGCAAACGAGTGCTCAAACTACTTTTAGAGTGGTCGCCTATGACATTCCAGTAAATGCTTTGTTTTACATCAAATTATCTGAGAAGTTTTACATGAACGCCTCTCTCGGAGCCTCTCTTGCTTACTTGCCCTCTAATGTATGGAAAACGTATGTTATCAATAGTTTTGAAAAATTTCAACACGAAGGAAGACGTTTCTCTAAATTTTATGGTGAAGTAAATGCGAATGTGGGATTTGAATACCGCACTAAAAAAATGGGATTCTTTTATATCGGAGCATCTATTAAGGTCCCTTTCAAACCTATTTTTCAAATTGCTGCAGCATATGAAAGAAGTGGTTATACACAAGTTTTAACGGGAAATGTAAGTGGTTCGTATCTGACAGCTGATATTCGTTATTACTTTAAGAACAATGGTGAAAAAAATAGATTAAGAGGACCAATCGAACAATAATGACAGCCCAAGAAATTATCCACAAACTCGACTTAAAGCCGCATCCTGAGGGAGGATATTATCGTGAAACATTTCGTTCTTCAGAATCAATTGGCGACTATCAACTAGGAACAGCTATCTATTTCTTAATCACAGCTGATAACGTTTCTCATTTTCACCGCATACAGCAAGACGAATTATGGTTCCATCATTACGGTGCGACCTTAGAGATTCATCTTCTGAAAGACGGAAAACACAATATCTTACCGTTGGGAACGCTGGATAAATCAGCAGAACCCTATCAGATTGTTCCTAAGAACATCATCTTCGGCTCGAGCTTAAAACCGTCCGAAAAAGGATTTGCATTGGTATCTTGTGTGGTTATCCCGGGATTTGAATTTAAGGATTTTGAACTCTTTTCGTACGAACAACTTTTACAAGACTTTCCTAATTGTACAGAAATTATTCGTAAATTAACCCCACAAGAATAAAATAATCGGTTCACTTTATTTATGAAAACTAAAAAACAAAAACGTTGGATAATTGCCTTACCGGCGCTCATATTGATGATTCTAATCACCAATTACCTACTTGATTCAGAGATATTTGAGCCCTATAAAAAATACATCATATTAATAAAGAAAGTAAGCACTAGTATTTTTATCATTTTAATCATTCTACTTATAAAGAGAATCATCGACCGATTAATCATTCCACAAGCACAAACGGAAGGAGATCAATATAATCTTCGGCGCTTCACTCGATTAGTAACTACGGTACTTATTCTCCTTGTCATTTCTTCTTTCCTTTTTCAGAACCTATACGCTATCGCCGTCAGTTTTGGAGTTATCTCTGTAATCATTGGTTTTGCTTTACAAGCACCCATATCTTCTTTTATTGCGTGGATATATATCGTTTTCAGAAGACCATATCAAGTAGGAGATCGAGTTCAAATCAGTCATTTCAGAGGTGACGTAATGGAAATCAGCTACCTATACACTATTCTTTGGGAGTGTAGTGGTGATTATTTGGGAAACGACCGTAGAAGTGGTCGTACTATCCATTTTCCAAACAGTATTATTCTAAAAGACCAAGTAATCAACTATTCAGGACCTCACTTTCCATATATCTGGAATGAAACTGCCATCCAAATTGCCTACACCAGCGATTTGACATTTGTAGAAAATTGTCTAATAAAAGCAACTCAACGTGATTTTTTAGAGCAATATCCAGATCTTCCCACTAAAAGATTAGAAGTGCTGGCTCCAACTGTTTATTACCGCGTAAACACCTATGCTTGGTTAGAAGCCGTTATTTCGTATCCAGTAGAACCAGAAGACACGACGGGTCGCCGAAATCGCATCTTACGTTATGCACTTCCTTTACTCAATGAATTCCCTGATAAAGTGAAATTTCCAAGCGGAACAAATCGATAATTGTAAATTCAATACGCACTTCGTTTTAAGCCTTTGATTCATTAAAAAATCAAGTGGAAAATCATCTTTAAGCTGAAACGCTTATATTTGGGAGTTGAAAAAGGAATAAAATGAAAAAACAAATCTCAATATCAGGAGCTCCTGCTCCTATCGCACCCTATTCTCAAGCTATTTTAGCTGGAAACACATTGTATATTAGTGGTCAAATTCCAGTTAATCCATATACGGGTGAATTAGTAATGGATACAGTGGAAGATGCCGTTCATCAAATAATGGGAAATATCAAAAACCTATTAAAGGAAGCTGAAATGGATCTTTCAAATGTAGTGAAATGCACTATTTTCATGAAAGACATGAACGATTACGGAAAAATCAATGAAGTGTATGGAAGTTACTTTCAAGTCGTTCCTCCTGCGAGAGAAGCGGTTCAAGTAGCACGTTTACCGAAAGATGTTTCGGTTGAAATTTCTTGTATCGCGGTGAAATAATGCGTTTAATCTTTGGTCTTCTAATTCTATTTTTAGTTAGTTGCAGTCAAAAGCAGATAACATTCGACGTTGAATACGACTTGATTGAATCAGATTTTAACATCATTGGTAAATCTATTATTATCAACGACTTACCTTTGTACTTCCAATCGAAAGTTGAGAATAATTATTCGAAGAAAAGCTTATTAAAAGAAATTTGTTTGATTGAAATTTGTGCAGATATGCCTCTTCAAATAAAAACGATTGACGTGCTTACAAACAATCAGTGGAATAAAATTGCGTTCCATACGTTTCAGACAAATGGAAATAACTCGAACTGTTCACCGTTAATAGATTGCAAAGAAGATTTTAGACCTATTTTTCAACAAGACAAATTAAATTTAAGGCTGACTTTTAAAAATGGAATAACTCCAAAATCTTTAAAACTGAAATTTCGTTTTACAGGAAAACAAGAAAAAACAAATGTTCAATACCGAATCGTCGCTTAAGTGAATCAAGAAATAGAAATATCAATCGTCATTGTAAATTACAATGTGGAGCATTTTTTGGAGCAATGTTTAAACTCTGTATATAACGCTTTTAAAAACTGTTCGGGTGAAGTATTTGTCGTTGACAACAACTCTTTTGATGGTTCCGTTGAAATGGTTAAAGCCAAATTTCCTCAAGCTCATTTAATCGATAATAAAGAGAATTTAGGTTTTTCGAGAGCCAACAATCAAGCAATCCTACTTTCCAAAGGGAAATATGTGTTACTGCTCAATCCTGATACAGTAGTCGAAGAAGATACCTTCAGAAAGTGTATCGACTTCATGAATCAACATCCAGATGCTGGTGGTTTAGGTGTCCGCATGTTAGACGGAAAAGGGCATTTCCTTCCTGAATCAAAGCGAGGAATTCCAACGCCATCAGTGGCTTTTTACAAGATATTTGGCTTGTCAAGTATTTTTCCCAAATCAAAAAAATTCGGTCGTTATCATTTGGGCTATTTACCCGAAACGGAAACCAACGAAATAGAAATACTAAGTGGTGCTTTTATGTTGATGCGTAAAGAAACGCTCGACAAAGTGGGACTTTTAGATGAAGATTTTTTCATGTATGGCGAAGACATTGATTTATCCTACAGAATTATTCTAGGCGGCTATAAAAATTATTATTTTCCCGAAACGCGCATCATTCACTACAAAGGTGAAAGTACGAAGAAAAGTTCGGTCAATTATGTCTTTGTGTTTTACAACGCGATGATCATTTTTGCCAAAAAACACTTCTCTAAAAAAAATGCTAATCTATTTAGTCTAGCGATAAATTTTGCTATTTACTTACGTGCATCACTCGCTATTTTAGCACGATTAATCAAAAAATCGATTCTTCCTGTGATTGATTGCTTATCACTGATTGGAGGTGGTTACTTATTGACACATTATTGGGTTGAGAAAGGGATTTATTTCCCCGAAGAAGTCGTCAACATGGCTGTTCCTGTCTATATTTTAACTTGGATGCTCTTCATCTTTTTCCAAGGAGGATATGACAAAGTACTCAAAATCTGGAACTTTATGAAAGGTGTCATCTTTGGAACTGGCGCACTATTAATTGTTTATGCATTACTTCCAAAGGAATATCAATTCTCTCGATTGTTCATTTTTATATGCTCAATTTGGGTATTATCCTATTATATTCTAAGTCGACTTTCACTTCAATGGATATTTGGAGACGCCTATAAGTTAGTAGGAACACGTACGAAGAAATTCATCATTGTCGGTTCGGTAGAAGAAAGTCAACGAGTAGAACATTTAATCAGACATACGGCAAACCAAATTTCAACGATCTACTTCGTTAGTTCAGGAGCTGAAAGCGATGATAATCAAATCGGTAGAATTAATCAATTGGATTCTTTAGTGAAGGAATATAAAATTGACGAACTTATTTTTTGTGCCAAAGACTGTTCTGCAAACATTATTTTGGAATGGATGAACACCTTGAATACTGCCAATTTAGATTTTAAGATTGCACAGCCAGATACCGTTTATTTGATTGGTAGTAATTCAATCGAAACATCAGGCGATTTATATGTGCTCAATATCAATCAAATTAGCTCAGAGAAAAACGTGCGTTACAAACGGTTATTTGATATTCTTTGTGCGCTTTTTTTATTAATGACCTTACCTATTACAATTTGGTTCTTTAAAAACAAATTGAATTACACTAAAAATATCCTCCGTGTTTTAAGCGGTAAAAAGAGTATTGTAGGCTATTTTGTTCCTCGTGAGAATCAGTTGACAGCAAATCTACCATTCATCAAAGAAGGTGTTTTGACACCTTCGACAATCAATCGTTCTATTGATGAAAATACGCAACATAAAATCAACTTAATCTACGCGAGAGATTACACGATAGTCAAAGATGTATTAATTTTGCTAAAGAATTTCAAAAGCTTAGATTCATAACATAATAAAAGCTGCGCTTCGGCTCCGTCCAGTCACCCGTTTATTTTCGGACAGGAAAAGATATTACATCTCACTAATTTTAATTCAAAAATAAAGCAGAATAATAGCTTTCTTTCGCTAAACTTATATCTTTGTTTTTTAAAACTTTAACACTTACGAAATTGGCATACAAAATAAAATTTGGAACTGACGGATGGCGTGCAGTTATCGCAAAAGAATACACAACAGACAACGTCGCTAGAATTGCATACGCTACGGCTACATGGATGAAGAAGAACTTTGAGAGCCCGTCTATCATTATTGGTCACGACTGCCGATTTGGTGGTGAGTTATTCATGGAAACAGCCATTAAGATTTATTTACATGAAGGTTTGAAAGTTTATTTCCACAGTGGCATTACTTCTACTCCTATGATTTCTTTAGCAACAAGAAATTATAACTGTAATATAGGTATCATTTTAACAGCAAGCCATAATCCGCCTTCCTACAACGGTTATAAAGTAAAAGCACATTTCGGAGGTCCATTACAACCTGAATTCATTCAAGAAATAGAAGATTTGATTCCCGATACATGCCCAATTGACTATGAAAAAGTCGATATTGAAAAGGCTAAAAAAGACGGAACGTTGAAAGAATTGGCAATCGGAAAAGACTATATGAATGCTGTTATTGAACATTTCGACATTGATTTAATCAAGAATTCTGGTTTGAAATTAGCGTATGATGCTATGTATGGAGCAGGTCAAAAAGTGATGAAGAAAATATTTCCTGATATCGCTTTTTTACATGCTGATTACAACCCTTCTTTTATGGGGCAAGCACCTGAACCGATTGCTAAGAATCTAAAAGAATTAGAGCAATTCTTGAAAGAAGATGGAACAATAGATTGTGCGCTAGTAACTGACGGAGATGCCGATAGAATTGGTCTATACAATGGAAATGGGGAATTCATTGACTCTCATCATATCATTCTTTTACTCATACATTATATGGTGAAGTATAAAGGAATGACAGGAAAGATTGTAACTGCATTTAGTTGTACGCCTCGTATTGAAAAGATGGCCAAACACTATGGTTTAGAGCACCAAACAACTCGCATTGGTTTCAAGGACATCGCTAAGATTATGGTGGAGGAAGATGTTCTAATTGGTGGTGAAGAATCTGGTGGAATTGCGGTAAAAGGACATATTCCAGAACGCGATGGTATTTGGGTAGGATTAATTATTTGGGAATTTATGGCGAAGTCTGGTAAATCGTTGGATGATTTAATTCAAGAGGTGTACGAGATTGTTGGTGAGTTTAAATTCGAGCGAAACGACTTACACATTACCGAAGAATTAAAAACGAGCATTATCGCAAATTGCAAAGCGGGTAATTATAAATCATTTGGAAAATACCAAGTAAAAGAGCTTGGAACATTGGATGGCTTTAAATACTTCTTCGATGACGAACGATGGTTAATGATACGCCCTTCTGGAACGGAACCTGTTTTGAGAACGTATGCAGAAGCACCTACTTTAGAAGAAGTTCGCGAAATCCTTAGCATCACAGAGCAAACAATTTGTAATTGAGTGAGTGAGAAGCACCGTTGGCTGTTCATAAGTTGAAGAGTCAATATTCGCTTTTATTCAATTTTAAAATTACCTTTGCAGGATATAAATTTTAATAGTTTTCTATAATGGCACATGATATTTTTGATAAAATCCGTGAATTCAAAGGCCCTATTGGGCAATATTCAAAAGGTGTTCATGGATATTTTACTTTCCCGAAATTAGAAGGTGATATTGGATCACATATGACTTTCCGTGGAAAGAAATGTTTGGTTTGGTCTGTTAACAACTACTTAGGTTTGGCTAACTTACCTGAAATCAGAAAAGTCGACGCTGATGCTGCCGCTCAATACGGTCTTGCGTATGCAATGGGATCTCGTATGATGACTGGTCAAACAAATGAGCACGAACAACTGGAAAATGAAATCGCTGATTTCATGGGGAAAGAAGATGCGTTCGTTTTAAACTTTGGTTATCAAGGAATGGTTTCTGCGATTGATTCATTAGTTGGTAGAAATGATGTTATCGTTTACGATAGCGAATCTCATGCTTGTATTCTTGACGGAATGCGTCTTCATTCTGGAAAGCGTTTTGTTTTTCAACACAATGACATGGAGAGCCTTAAAAAGCAATTGCAAAATGCGACTTCTTTAGTTGAAAAAACGGGTGGTGGTATTTTAGTGATTACGGAAGGGGTCTTCGGAATGGCAGGAGATCAAGGAAAGTTAAAAGAAATCGTAGAGATTAAGAAATCAGGGAAATATAGCTTCCGTCTTTTGGTGGATGATGCTCATGGTTTTGGAACGATGGGAAAAACAGGTCAAGGTACAGCTGAAGAACAAGGTGTGAGTGAGGATATCGATATTATCTTCGGAACTTTCGCTAAGTCAATGGCTTCTATCGGTGGATTTGTTTGTGGAACAGAGGAAATAATGGATTACTTCCGTTACAATATGCGTTCTCAAATCTATGCAAAATCATTACCAATTGCGATTACTATTGGTGCAAGAAAACGTTTAGAATTGTTGAGAACTCAACCTGAACACAAAGATAAATTGTGGACAATCGTTCGTGCATTACAAAGCGGATTAAAAGACGCTGGATTTGACATCGGAGACACAAATTCTCCAGTTTCTCCAGTATTCTTAAAAGGCGACTTGGCAGAAGCAACGAATTTGACTTTCGACCTTCGCGAGAATTTTGGTATCTTCTGTTCGATTGTTATTTATCCAGTTGTACCGAAAGGAACGATTATGCTACGTTTAATTCCAACCGCTTCTCACAGTTTAGAAGACGTGAAATACACTATCGAGACTTTCCAGAAATGTAAAGTTAAATTAGAGAATGGTGATTACCAAGCAGAAGAATTAGCACACGTTGATGTCGATAAGAAATAAGAATACAAATTCTATATATCAAAAAAGCCACTTCAATTGAAGTGGCTTTTTTGATTTTCGATTAAATCACTCTCTTTCTACTTTCTTTACTAATTTCATTCCACCACACTTCTCACACTCATCTCCATCTTTTCCAGTGACTTCTGGGTGCATTGGACAGTAATAAATTTCTTCTGTTGCTTCATGCTGATGGTGCATTCCTTCTTCCGTTGCTTTTGTTTCGTTAGTACAAGAAGTAAAAAGCATTCCTAAAGAAAAAATGCTTACTGCAAAGGTCAATTTCAAGGTATTTCTCATATTATCTATTTTAAATATCCTCTTCTAAGTTAGGTATTATTTTAAAAACCGTGCGTAAAATAAATTCAAAAATACAGAAGAAACAATTTCTAAATCATTTTGTATCCTACTTGATTTCAAAAAAAGATAGTTTTGTGATCGATTTAGAAGGTAAAAAGAAATATTCCAGATACGTTGATTTTACTACAGTGATTATCATTTTTAAAAAGTACCCAAATCTATTTCTATGACAGAAAAGGAAATAAAATTAAACCGATTTAAGCAATCCTTAATTATATTATTTCAATATTTGTAGCATATTTAGTATAAATAATGACTATTAAAAAACAATCCATTCACTGTTTGGATTACACAGTAAACATTGCGTCTATTTTATCTGGTGACTTTGAGGTATTTTTAGCTCAAAACTACGCCGATTCAAAGAAAATCATCTTTGTGGATGAAAACACCCACGAATATTGTTTGGAATATTTGATTGCTAATTTCGAAATATTAAGTGACGCAGAAGTGATCGTTTTACCAGCGGGAGAAGAGAATAAAACCATTCAAACGTGCATTCAAGTTTGGGAAGCTTTTGCAGAATATCATATCACTCGAAAAGATATCGCTATTTGCTTAGGCGGAGGCGTCATAACAGACATGGGTGGTTTTATCGCTTCCTTATATAAGAGAGGTATCGATTTTATTCACGTCCCCACTTCCCTATTGGCGATGGTAGATGCTTCCATTGGTGGGAAAACAGCCGTAGATTTAGCTAATTATAAAAATATGATTGGTGTTTTTGCCAATCCAAAAGCGGTTTTTATAGATACAGCTTTCTTAATGACTTTACCGATAGAAGATAAAATCGGTGGTTGGATGGAAATGTTGAAGCACGGATTAATTGCCGATAAATCACATTGGGAAGAACTAAAAACCATTGATTTCAAAGATTTCATAATGCCCGAATCGTTTATTGGTCATTCGTTAGAAATCAAAAATACAATTGTTAAAGCCGATCCTTTTGAGCAAAACAGCCGTAAAACCTTAAACTTCGGACACACTTTTGGACATGCCATTGAGAGCCTTTTTCTGGAAAACAAACAAGCGCTTAATCATGGAATTGCAGTTGGTATGGGCATTATCGTGGAGTCATTTTGGTCGTGGAAAAAAGGATTGTTAAATCAAGAAACGCTGAATGAAATCTGTTCAACTATTACGGAAAAAGTAAGTTTACCCGAAATAAAGAATGTCCAAGCGGAGTATCTTTGGGGTTTCATGCAAAATGACAAGAAAAATGAGAGCGAACAAGTACTTGCCGTATTATTAAGTGCTATTGGTTCTACCAATATTAATGAAGAAATCACGATGGAATTACTGGAAGAAGGAATTGCTTTTTATAATCACATCAATTAGCGAGCTCATTTCATATATTCACTCGCAGGTGATTAAAATGATTGATTTGAATAGTTTTGCACGCACACAGCTATAAACTTAGAAGATTTTCATTACATTTACACCTCATAAATAAAAAATAAAATTCGACCTGTGAAATTAATCGCACATATTGGTAAATACCTTATTATGCTCAAAACAATCTTTTCAAAGCCTGAAAAGATGAGTGTTTTTAGAAAGCGATTGTTTGAAGAAATTCAAAAAATAGGCATTGATTCTATTATGATCGTTTCGCTGATGTCTGTTTTTATTGGTGGTGTTATTGCTTTACAAACCGCTTCCAACATGGACAATCCGCTCTTACCTGCTTATACTGTTGGGTACATCACTCGCTCAAGTACTGTATTAGAATTATCACCCACGATTATTTCCTTAATTCTGGCAGGTAAAGTTGGCTCCAGTATCTCTTCTGAAATAGGGACCATGCGTATAACAGAGCAAATTGACGCGTTGGAAATCATGGGAATTAACTCACTGAACTACGTAGTACTTCCAAAGGTTATCGCTGCATTAATTTTCTTTCCTATTTTAATCGTTTTCTCAATGACATTAGCATTGGTAGGTGGTTGGCTTTCTTTGCTTCTTTCCAATCTGAGTGATACAGAAACGTATGTACTCGGAATACGCTCTTTCTTTAAAGCGTATGATATCTTTTATGCATTAACAAAAACAGTTGTATTTGGTTTTATCATTGTGACCATATCATCTTATTATGGCTATTATGCCAAAGGCGGTTCGGTTGAAGTGGGAAAATCCTCTACGGAAGCAGTTGTAACTAGTAGTATTTGCATTTTGATAGCCAACTTTATTATCACCCAAATTATGCTATTATGATTGAGGTAAAAAACATTTCTAAAAGTTTTGGAGATCATCTAGTATTAGACGATGTCTCAGCAACCTTTGAGCAAGGAAAAGTAAATCTAATCATAGGAGCATCTGGTCAAGGTAAATCTGTTTTGGCAAAGTGCATTGTTGGATTACATGAAATTGATGAAGGACAAATTCTATACGAAGGAGTGGATTTTGTAAAGATGAATGAAGATGAGCGCCGTGAAATACGTAAAGAAATCGGAATGCTTTTCCAAGGTGCCGCTTTATTTGACTCCATGACGGTAGAAGAAAATGTCATGTTTCCATTGATGATGTTCACTAAAATGAGCAAAAGTGAAATGCTAGAACGGGTCAATTTTTGTTTGGAACGTGTAAATCTAACTGATAAAAATGGTTTATTCCCATCTGAATGTTCAGGAGGTATGAAAAAACGTGTAGCGATTGCGAGAGCGATTGCGATGAAGCCTAAATATTTATTTTGTGATGAACCCAACTCTGGATTAGACCCACAAACATCTATACTTATCGATAATTTGATTCGTGAAATTACGTATGAATACAATATCACCACAATTGTAATTACGCACGACATGAACTCAGTCATTGAAATCGGTGATACGATTAATTTTATATACGGTGGTAAGAATTGGTGGACGGGTGACAATAAAGCAATTATAAAAACAGATAATAAAGAAGTCAATGATTTCGTTTATGCTTCTGAGTTTATGAAAGAAATTAAAGAAAAATTAGCGTAAAAAAAAAGGCCAACAATTGTTGACCTTGTAATTATTTGCTTGCTAGTTCGTTGGTATGTACGTTTTTAGCACTGTATGCATCACACTTAGCTTTTTTAGGTGCTCCACATGAATAAGCTAAGATTGCTACCATAGCTACAAGCATTAAGATCAGCTTTGATTTCATAATTGATTATAGATAATTGTTAAACGATAAGCCCAAACTTACGGAAAAAATTAGAAAGATGCATCGATTTTTTGTTAACATAATCATGTTTATTTGTTTTTATCTGTTCATAACACCCCTTTGGAAAAGTATTCACAAACCGCTTTCAACCACTCGTATTGCATTTTATTTTCTTTTAATTCCCTCATTTTGTATAAATTATAATACAACAACCGTTTTTCGTTACCAAGAAAAAAAAACCATTTTAAAAGACTTTAAATCTTTTTTAAACTCATTCACGCGACATTTCTTTTTAAAATTCACAATCTTTATTCTACTCATTTTCACTAAGAGCGTTGGCTTTTCACAATCTTCCTATTCTCTCTCCTATCATTTTAAAGACGTTCAAAACAGTACTAAAAGCATCTCTGTCAAAGACTCTGTGTCCGCTCGGAAATACATTGCTAAAAAGGTGTATAAATTACAACGTAAAGGGTTCTTGCTAGCATCAATCGATAGTTCCGCTTATTTTACTGATGGGGCTAAATATGAAATTTATAAAGGGGCTAGATTCAAAGAAAGTCGTATTAAAATTGCCGACGACGACATCTCTTTCCTAAAGAAAAAAGCACGACTAACCGAAAAGTATCTTTCCAACTATCCTTTTACTTCGAGTGAGTTGACATTACTAAAAAAGAGCATTCATCAGTCTTTAGAGAACAATGGTTACCCATTTGCAAAAGTAAAGCTAGACAGTATTGGATTTGACAGTACAACACTGATTGCCAATCTCGTTATCGAAAAAGGCCCCGAAGTAAGATGGACAAAAATCAACATTCGTGGCGATCAACGGATTTCGGAAAAACTCATAAGTTCATACATTCAAATTAAACCAGACGCTTTATTTAATCAAGAATTGCTCGATTTAATTTCTTCTCGTCTTTCATTGCTGCCTTTTATTCAAGAAATAAAACCTGCCGAAATACTGTTTAGACCGTGGGGCGCCGAATTATTCCTCTATTTACAAACTAAAAAAGTGAGTTTAGCAAATGGAGTCGTTGGATTACAACCTAAAGCAAATGGTAATGGCTATATGTTGACCGGTGAATTACAACTCAAATTAGTGAATGAATTAAAGCGAGCGGAATCATTTAGTTTAAGTTGGAAAAGTATTCAAAAACAAACACAATCTTTAGATATCGCTTTGAATACCCCAAATCTTTTTAGAACACGATTTGGTTTAGACGGCAATTTCAATCTCTATAAAAGAGATACATCTTACTTAGATTTGAAATTTCAAATTGGTATTCAATATGCCTTAAACAATGGGAGTTATATTAAGTTTTATTACCGGAATGAAAACTCATCCATTCTTAAAGGAGGTCTTAACAGTAGCACTTTCAATAACTTAAGAGATAGTAAGACGAGTTACTACGGCATCGCGTTGAACAAACAAACCTTGGATTATTTGCCTAATCCTAGAAAAGGATATCAATTGATAGTGGATGGTGCTATTGGGCAACGAAAGACAAAAGCTCCTGACTCGAGTAATTTCATAAAAAGCATCACGTATAAATTACATCTAAGCTATCAACATTTCATCACGTTATACAAAAGAAATATACTTCGCCTCGGACTTGTTGGGAATTATTTAGGGGCTCCAAAATACTTTCAAAATGAAGTCTATCGTTTTGGTGGTCAACTTGTTCAGCGTGGTTTCAATGAGGAACAACTCCATGCAACTGCATTTAGCACTGCTACGGTTGAATATCGTTTCTTAGTCGATAGAGATTCCTACGCATTTGCCTTTTACGATCAAAGTTACTATCAAAATAAGTCCGCTACTTTTTTTGAAGATTTACCTTTCGGATTTGGTGCTGGATTTGCTTTTGGAACTAAAATCGGTACTTTTTCGCTTTCTTACGCTTTAGGGAAACAAAAGAATAGTGTTATCAGTTTAAAAGAAGGGAAAGTGCATTTCGGTTATATTGCCTATTTTTGATGTTTTTTTTGGCTTTTAAACATACTTTTAGAGCATTTATACGTTATAGAGTTGTATGAAACACATTCTGATTCTTTTTTCATTCTTATTTTTCATTCCAATCGTGAGTGCTACTCATATTATGGGCGGAGAAATTACGTGGAAATGCCAAGGAAATCAGTATGTTTTTGAACTGGCTATTTACAGAGATTGCAACCAAACAAACATCAATTCATCGCAAGAAACGGTGAAAATGTGGAACAATCCTTCGCTGTCGAGTATTCAAGTGCTGTTTGTGGGAAGATATGATATTTCGCCTTCTTGCCAACCCGTGAGTGGTTCACCTTCGCCTATTTTATGTGGTAATGGTGGTTTCTCCGGAAATGGTCCTGGTGCAATAGAACGAATTGTTTATCGAAGTAATCCGATTACGCTCGTAGGTACACCTCCCGCAAATGGATGGATTTTAACCTACGATAGTTTTTCGAGAAACACGGGAATTACCAATCTCGTTGACCCGACCAATCATGGAATTACAATTGCAGCAACAATTTTCAAAACGCAAACAACTGGATGTGTCGATAGTTCACCGCAATTTTTAGAAAATCCTATCATTACCATCTGTAAAGGTGAAGCTTTTACCTACAATATGAACGCTTACGATCCCGATCATGATTCGTTGGTTTTCGCTATGGGAAAACCACTAGACAATATCACCAATAACATCTTCAATCCACCGTTGGACCCTATTGAGTTACAATACGAAGCTAACTTCACCTATACTTCACCTACGCCAGATGCGAGTTTTGATGCACTCAATCAGAATTTTAGTTTAAATCCGCAATCGGGTGCTATCTCCTTTGAATCTCATACCACTGGTAACTTCGTTATTAAAGTAGAAATTACTTCGTATAAAAATGGAGATAAATGGAGTACCATTCAACGTGAGTTTCAAATATTAGTGCAAAACTGTCTTCCGACAAATAATGCTCCAATTGTTACGTCGAGTATTCCAACAACGACGGCAATTGATGTCATCGCTGGAAATAACGTTCACGTTGACTTTACGATAACAGACAACGATTTACTACAAGATGGACAAGTACAAACCGTTTTAGTAACGGCGAGTGGTGAGATGTTTGGCGCGAATTTCATTTCTCCTACAACAGGCTGTAATACAACACCTTGTGCCACACTAAATCAAACAGCTCCTATTAGCTTTAGCGGAACAAAAACGGTTTCTTTTGACTGGAACACGTCGTGTAATCATCTTGTAAGCGATGGCGTTTTACAAAATAGTAAGACCTATACGTTCGTTCTTCAGGCGAAAGATAATTACTGTCAAATTCCAAAGTTTGTCTATCGTACCATACAAGTAAATGTGCTTAATCCAGATGGAAATAGTCATCCTGAGATTGAATGTATCCAAGTTCAACCGGACAATTCGTATGTATTGACCTTAAAAAATACGGGGACATTAACACCTCCATTTTACATTCAAGACAGTCAAAATAATAATCTAGTCACCATCAATTCACTCACGCAAACAACAGCCACTATTCCAGCAGGGAATTATACTTCATTTCACATTGCTTATACCAGTGGTTGTAGTGGTGGTTTGATTAATACACCAAGTGTTTCACCGATAAAATTAGTCTTACAAAATCCACAAAATGGAACGGCTGTTTTACAATGGAATGCGCCGAGTGCTACAATGACAAACTTTGGAGACTATTATTACATCTATCGAGAATATCCTACTGGAAATTGGGCATTGTATGACAGCGTGCCAAAAGCCACCACCGTTTACCGTGACACCATCAATATTTGTAAGGCATTTTTCAATTATCAAGTAAGTATTAAAAACGGGAATTGTTCGTTTACTTCCAACATAGAAGGCGATACTTTTAAAGATAAAATCGCACCTTTAATGCCTGAAATTGCTTCGGTAAGTATTGACACTTTAACAGGAAAAGCCGTTATTACTTGGACGCCTAGCACTGCTTCTGACACGTATGGTTATATTATCTACAAGGCAAACGCTAATAATATTCTTTACGAAATAGATACCGTTTACGGACAAAACAACACTTCGTACACACATGCGACAAATACATCTGGCGGACCAGTCACCTACTCTATTTCAGCTTTTGACTCTTGTTTTACCGAAACCGTTCCTGTTACTTTCCAAACATCGGCAAAATCTGGTTTACATTCTTCGATTTTTGTTTCCTACACGTATGACCCATGCGCCAAAAACGTCCGTCTAAATTGGTCTTCGTACAAAGG
>JBEBRN010000035.1:0-29325 GCA_040394775.1 Taishania pollutisoli | reverse complement strand
AAGTTACACCCGCTGCAGGAGCTGGTGCCGTAACTGTAATTGTTCCTGTTGTTGTATTACAGTCTGGTTGCGTTGAAACTGTAGCTGTTGGAGCTACCGGTGTTGTTGTTTGCGGGTTCACTGTTAAAGGTAGCGCAGTCGACGGACATATATTAGTCGTTATCACCTCGTAGTCACCTGGTGCAAGATTAGTGAATACACCTGTGTTGTTTGTTTGTGCTGCTACTACAGGACTTGTACCTGTTACCGTATAAGTTACACCTGCTGCAGGAGCTGGTGCCGTAACTGTAATTGTTCCTGTTGCTGTGTTACAGTCTGGTTGCGTTGAAACTGTAGCTGTTGGAGCTACCGGTGTTGTTGGTTGCGGATTCACTGTAAGATTAATCGAAGAAGAAGTACAACCATTTTCATTAGTAATAACATCGTAATCGCCTGGTGCAAGACCAGCAAATACACCCGTGTTGTTTGTTTGTGCTGCTACTACAGGACTTGTACCTGTTACCGTATAAGTTACACCTGCTGCAGGAGCTGGTGCCGTAACTGTAATTGTTCCTGTTGCTGTGTTACAGTCTGGTTGCGTTGAAACTGTAGCTGTTGGAGCTACCGGTGTTGTTGGTTGCGGATTCACTGTAAGATTAATCGAAGAAGAAGTACAACCATTTTCATTAGTAATAACATCGTAATCGCCTGGTGCAAGACCAGCAAATACACCCGTGTTGTTTGTTTGAGCTGCTACTACAGGACTTGTTCCTGTTACCGTATAAGTAACACCTGCTGCAGGAGCTGGTGCCGTAACTGTAATTGTTCCTGTTGTTGTATTACAATCTGGTTGCGTTGAAACTGTAGCTGTTGGATCAGTTGGTTTAGGCGTTATAGTAACTTTAATTTTTACTGTATCCTTACAATTATCTGTAGGAGTAAAAGTATAAATGGCACCATTATTTGCTATTGATGTGGAGATACTTGCGGGGCTCCATGTTCCAGCTATACTATTGTTAGAAGTTGTAGGGAGGGTTGTAGATGAACTTCCTTCACAATAAGGTCCAAATACATTAAAAGTTGGTTTTTGTTTAGGATTAACAGTAACAGTAACTTGATCTGTTGCTGTACAACCATTACCATCTGTTATTGTAACAGTATAAGTAGTGGTAGTTGTTGGACTTGCGATAGGATTTGGAATACTTGGATTATTTAATCCTGTAGATGGAGTCCATAAATAGGACGTTGGTCCAACATTAGAACTACTAGATCCTCCACCTGAACAGTTGACTACATTAACTGTATAATCTTCTATCTCATCTGAGTTGGTCAAAGTAATTCCAAGACTAGGAGCATACCAAGTTTTATCACATGCTTTATCATTTGCAGTGAAATTATCGTTGTCTTTAATACGAATTCTCATTCTGAATGAACCAGGTGCCTGACCAGCAGGAACATTGATTGTCATGCTAAAAGAATAAGCTGTAGATCCAGTTGCTAAAGGAGTAGTATATGCTATTTCTGATGGATTACTAAAAGTTCCATCGTTATTCCAATCTATCCATACTCTAGCAGCATTTGAGTTGATACCATTGGCATTAGTACCAGAAACAATTAAAGTAAAGGAACCTCCAGGACAAGCTTCAACGGCTTGAGATGTATAATCATTGTACCAATGTGATAAGTTGTTATTTGGTATAGAACCTCTCACTTTCGTGTTAAGGTTACTAATATTAACATTATTGTGGCCACCTGTGGTTGAAACGTTATTAATATATCCACCACCTTTTTGGGTCATTGAACCTGCTGTTGAACAACCAGCTGGTGCCATTGGGGCAGGAGGGTTTTCTCCAATTTGAACAGATTGACCACAGTCGATAGAAACATCGTCTCCGGCGTCTACATACGGTTTGTAGAGTTCTACTTTTACGGGTGTTCGGTTGTTGTTACAAGAAGAATTATCTTGAACATAATAGGTACTTCCATCGACTAAAAGAGTTGATGCAGGTAATTTAGATCCACCAGTTGCTGCGGTATACCAGTCGTAATTAGAACCACTAGGTTGCAAATTAGAAACTTTAGCTGTTCCATCATTACAAAATTTCTGAATAGCATCAGTGACAGTAGGACCGGTTGTGTTACAAATATCAGATACACCACTTTCAATTTCAATATAGAAGTTAGAAATACTTCCGTTAGAGCCATCAATTATTAAGGTGTATTCTTGACCAACCGTTAAGCCTGTGAGTGTATAACCATGATTTTGTGAATAGCCACTTGCGTAATTCTGTTTGAAATATTGATAAAAAGTTTTAGTAGAATTATACATTGATGAGTAGCAGCCACCTGTAACGACTGCAAAATCAGAACAACAATTGGTTGTGGTTGGCTTTACAACAATTGATTCTAATTTTTTAGTCATTCCAGATATGGAAAGTTTTACCGTTGTACTCGAAGCTGTAAATTTAAACCAAGCTGCATTATTTTGTGCTGCATTCCAATTATTACAAGCTCCAGCTAATCGAGATGGCATGGGTATTTCTGATTGAGGGTTAGGATAACCACTATTCGTACCTAAGAAGAGTTTTCCTGTCGTTAAACAATACTTATCTGAACAAGATTGATTTGGTTTAGTAGTTCGGATATCATCAAAAACGAAAGTATCTCCAAAAACTAATTCAGCACTGATGTATTTTCTAGCATAAGATGTACTAAGCGGTGAATACTGTATAGTAACCGTCCAGTTCCCATTTTGATTTCCAGTAAAACCTGAGTAGCTGTCTACAGATTTCCAATATCCAAAATTAAAAGGATAAGCATCGGATACAGTATTGCTTGTTGCTGCAGCATAGCCACCTGGTGTATATAATTGCGAATGATCTCTTAATGTGATATTGAAATATCTTCGATCAGAATCCGTTGATGTTGAAAAATTAGCTGGATTTATCAATGTTATTTCAACTCCAGATGGAGACCTTAATTTTACAGTAGCATTACCTAAATCACCTGAATACATTGATCCATCACCAAATTTCAGATTTACTTGACGTAAAATTTTTCCTGCTGGTACTGCTGAGACTGCAATTGTTTTTGTTTGTGCTGTTGTGTTAGTGAAGTTAGATCCTGTGTTGTTGGAGAAGTTATATGTTTGAGAAAATCCAAACAAGGAAACAAACAGGAATGTTATAAAAAAATAGAGATTTTTCATAATTCTTAATACTATAATACATTGGGTTCTTTCTTAAGACGTAATATTAGTAGTATAGGTTGCCAATAGATTAACAATTTTTTACTCTTATTATAAAGTGTTAATCTATTGAATGTAAACTTCTTAAATCATTTAATTAGAAGGAACTAATGAATTAAAGAGTAAACTTTACGGGATAGTACAAAATTTAAGGATGCTAAAATTTATGTGTTAATCTTCAACTTAAATTATTACCAGTAAATTAAGTTGAAGATTTGATGAAAATGAATACTAATTTTTTAATTATTAACGAAGAAGAATTACATGTCCTGTTTTTTTAACTTCTTCAACAGTTTCACGCTTCTTAGTCTGAATTCTCCAAATATACGTTCCGTCTGGACACATTTTTCCATTATATGTTCCGTCCCATCCTATTTTAGTGTTGTGCGTTTCAAAAATGATTTCTCCCCATCTATCAAATATTAACATTTCATAATCATAAGCATCAAAACCTTCTACAAATATGGGTTTGAATAGATTATTAAATTGATCACCGTCTGGTGTAAATGTATTTGGAACATAGAATATGATATCTTCTTTCATTTTGATAATTGCAATAGCTGTGTCAACACATCCATAACTATTTGCAGCGATTAATATAACGCTATCACTTTTTGCTCCTTCTGAATTGTAAGTATGAGATGGACTTACTAGATTGGTATTAACTCCATCTCCAAAAGTCCAACTATAAGAAGTTGCATTTTCGGAATTATTAGTAAACGTCACTTCACTGTTATAACTTGTTATCTCATACGTTGAAGGTGAAAAAGCTGCTGTTGGATTTGGATAAACACAGATAGGATTTACTAATGTAACGGTTGCAGAACAAGTTGGACCATTATTAGCCGTTAAGGTTACTGTATAGCAACTATCTTGTGTATATGTATGATCAGGATTAATTCCTGTAGAGGTAGTTCCGTCTCCAAAATCCCATAGATAGGAAGTTGCGCCAGTTGTTTGATTACTGAAATGAATAGTTAGAGGTGTGCATCCTTCTGTTGTGTCGACAGATATAATAACGCTTGAAGCACTGAGTACAGAAACAGTTATTTGATCTGTATTTGTACACCCATTTGCATCAGTTCCTGTTACAGTATAGGTTGTTGTTTCATCTGGAGTAATTGTTTGTGATACGCCATCTTCTAAGTTATTATCCCATTCGTACGTCAATGCTCCATTAGCTGTTAAAATAACAGTACTCCCCTGACAAATAGAAGTATCCAATCCTGCACTCACAGTTGGAGGAGTAAATTGTGCGCTTATGGTAAAAGCAGTACTTTGAGATGATGAGCAACCTGTGTTTCCTGCAACGACAGTATAGTTTTGACCTGCGGTCATTCCAACTATTGTTCCGTTAGTACTCGTTGGTCCAGTTGGTGAAAAAGTATATGTTAAATTGGCATCAAAGTTATCTATTGTAGCTATTCCACTAGCAATACAATTCGGATCTGTAGTCGACACTAATGGCGTTACAGGAGCAATTATTTGTGCGTCATTACTAAATGAAGCACTAGGCGATGATGAGCAAGTTCCGTTACTAATAGTCACTGTATAAGATTGACCAATAGTCATATTGTTAATAATTCCTCCTGTACCAACCGTTGGACCAACGGGGTTAAACGTATACGTATTTGATGCGCTATAATTATTAACAGTACTTGTTCCATCTGCAGTACAAGTAGGAGGAGTGGCTGTCACACTTGGTGTTGTTGCAGCAGAAAGTGGATTACTATTACTAAAAGGATTGCTAGCAGTTGATACACATCCTCCATTTGATGTCGTGACCGTATAGTTAGTGCCATTAACCATTCCATTGATGGTGTCTCCAATACCAATAGTTGGTCCAGTAGGAGTGAAAGTGTACGTATTATTGGGGTCGTACCCGCTCAGAATACTCGCACCTTGTTGTGTGCAAGTTGCAGCTACCGATGAAACTGTCGGAGGATTAGGAGCTGTAGTTACAATGACATCAAAAGTAGTATCTACAGCGCATTGATTGCTGTTTGGAACAAACGTATAAGTGGTTGTTTGGTTGTTATCGATAGCAGGAGACCATGTTCCTATTATTCCATTAATAGAAGTTGTAGGAAGTGTAAATGTTCCTCCAACGCAAATAGGACCAGGGTTAGTAAATTGAGGGACAGCATTTGAACTCATTGCAATTGTAACTTGAGATGTAGCGGTACAATTATTAGTATCTGTTACTGTAACGGTATAATTTCCAGCTGTTAGATTCGAAATGTTTTGTGTTGTTGCACCGTTTGACCACGAATAGGTGTATGCTAATGCTCCACCAGTGGCAGTAGCAGAAGCTGTACCATTACTACTGCCACAAATATCTGTTTTAGTACTAGAAGCTGCTAATGCTGCATCAGGTTCAATAATTATTACTGTAACTGTTCCAGTACAGACATTAGCATCCGTAGCAGTAACGGTATATGTTCCTGCTGTTAAATTACTTTGTGTCGCACCTGTAAGAGATCCAGGGCTCCAACTATAAGTATATGGAGTTGCTCCTCCAGAAGCCGAAACAGTTACACTACCATCATTTCCACCTTTACACTTTACATTTGATTGACTAGTTATCGCAATTGTTATCGTTGGACATGCAGTGTTATTGCACGCTTGCAAAGAAGCAGCACTAGATATGTCAAAAATTACTCCTACTGCATCTTTTACTCTAATAGGATAAGCGGTTGGTGCTGGAATAGTTGGTCCAGTGGCAAAATTAGTCCAAGAAGTAACATTTACAGCACATCCTGGAGGTGCTGCGCAACCAATGAAACAAGCACTACAATCCTGAGAAGTAGTTTGATTTTGCCATGAAAAAGGAGCTGTTCCACCAGAAGCAGTTAAATCACCGTTTGATTCTTTACAAACAGCTATGGCAGCACAGTCACTTACCAATACTTTTACTGTTGCCACATATCCGCCTTGAGTTGTGAAGGTAATGGTATGTGAGCCTGTTCCAGCTGTAGAAGGATTGAATGTTCCGTTTGTTGTGTTTGTAATACCTGTTCCAGCCCATGTTCCTGGAGATGGAGGATTGGTGCAATTAGAACCTTGTTGTGCTACCAAATTAATAGCAGGGTCACCTATGCAGAACGTAGCTATTGGATCAGAAGGGTCATTTGCTAAATTATCACAAGAATTAGAATTTGGCATCATGATTTCAGCAAAATCACATGCTCCAAGTTGAACACTTACATCATCTATATAATAATAAGCGTAAGGGTTTAAGGTAGAAAGACCAGTGCTGACAATTTGCGTGTTAGGATTAGTATAGAAATTACCAATCATGAAATAACTTTCACCACCAGTTGCTACATAATTCCAAGAAAGGCGAACCCAATTTGTCGTGTCAAGTATCGGACTACAATTATAATTTAGCTGAGGAGTTTCATTAATTAAGGAGCCTTGAGTACAGGCATCTCTTAAATAATGCGTATTTGAAAAATAGACTCCAATGTTATTAGTAGCATAATTAACAGCATCTGCTAAACTAACGTAAAATGACACACAATATGTTTGTCCAGCTTGTAAAGGCGACGATAGCTTTCCTTGGATATATTCCCGATAATTACTTCCAATATTTCCCATTTCGTTGGTAATAATACCAGCATAACGAGTTCCTGATTTTGCACATTGACTACCTAATAAATTGTTTGGAGCATACATTGGTCCAGGACCTCCGACTAATGGCATAACATTACAAGGCGAAAACAAGTCAGGTGAAGAACAAGAATCTCCTGGCGTATTAGAATTTGCATTATCCCAATCGACTACTTGATTAAAGGATTCTCCCGCTGCAAATCCAGAACATGTTCCTGTTGTGTTTTCAAAGCTTGGATTTATAACTAGATTTTGACTGAGTATACTATTAGAACTTATTAAAGACCAAATGGTTATAATAATTAAGTAATATTTATTCATAATTTATGAATTTAATCGTTTAAGGCAAACAGGTCAAAATTAGTAAAATCTCGGAGTAATGCTTAATTATAACTAAAGTTTTAAGATTGTTTTTTGATAATTAGAATAAATAATGAAATCAATTTTTTACGTTTTTTTCTTCTATTAAAAAGAACGAATTAAAACTTGTATTTTCTTGCTCCTAAATAATTCTCATTTTAAGCGTATAGAATAAAATTCTTAGTAGTTTTGTTTATTAGTTTTAAACGTTATGGAAAAGACAACGGCAATTAACATACAATTTGATAAGACAGGCTTTGAAAATGAGGAATTAATCACCATTTACAAAGCATTATTAAAGCCTCGGTTAATTGAAGAAAAAATGATGATCTTACTTCGTCAAGGAAAAATCACTAAATGGTTTTCCGGATGGGGACAAGAAGCAATTTCTGTAGGAACGGCTTACGCTATGAATCCAACTGAATACTTGCTTCCAATGCATCGTAATTTAGGTCTTTTCACGACGCGTCAAGTACCATTAGATCGTTTGTTTTCTCAGTTTCAAGGAAAAGCGAATGGCTTTACAAAAGGTAGAGACCGCTCTTTTCACTTTGGAACCAATGAATATCACATTGTTGGAATGATTTCCCACCTTGGCCCACAAATGGCCATTGCAGATGGAATTGCGTTGGCATCTAAATTAAAAAAGGAAGAAAAAGCGACAATCGTTTTTACAGGTGATGGTGGTGCTTCAGAAGGTGACTTTCACGAAGCAATAAATGTCGCTTCTGTATGGGAATTGCCCGTTATTTTTGCCGTTGAAAATAATCAATGGGGACTTTCAACTCCTAGTAATGAGCAATTTAGATGTAAGCAATTTATAGATAAAGCTATCGGTTATGGAATTGAAGGAATTCAAGTGGATGGAAATAATATTTTAGAAGTAATTCGTCAAGTGCGAAAAGCTGCTGAAAAAATGCGTAAAAAACCGAATCCAGTTTTGATGGAATTTATGACTTTCCGTATGCGTGGTCATGAAGAAGCTTCAGGAACGAAATACTATCCAGAAGGTCTTCAAGAAAAATGGAATGAATTTGATCCAGTAGTGAATTTTGAGAATTTCTTATTGGCAGAAAATATCTTAAAAGAAGAGGACATTACACGATTTACAATAGATATTAAACATGAGATTCAAACTGCTTGGGATGATACTGTGAATGAACCTTCTATTATTCCAGATACGCAAAAAGAATTCGATGATTTATTTGCGCCTTTCGTTCAACAAGTAGTTGAAGCAGCTGGAAATACAACAACCAAACGATTTATAGATGCCATTTCTGACGGATTAAGACAATCGATGCAAAAACATGATAACTTAGTTATCATGGGACAAGATATAGCAGAATATGGCGGTGTCTTTAAAATAACAGAAGGATTTGTGGAAGAGTTTGGCAAAGAGCGTGTAAGAAATACACCTCTTTGTGAATCAGCAATACTTGGAGCTGGTCTTGGTTTATCTATTGCTAAAATGAAATCAGTTGTTGAAATGCAGTTTGCCGATTTTGTAACGATGGGATTCAACCAGATTGTCAATAACCTAGCTAAGATTCATTGGCGCTGGGGACAAAACGCAGATGTTGTTGTGAGAATGCCAACAGGTGCGGGAACAGCAGCTGGACCTTTTCATTCACAGTCGAATGAAGCGTGGTTTTTTCATGTTCCAGGTTTGAAAATAGTCTATCCTTCTTCTCCAAGTGATGCGAAAGGATTAATTACTGCAGCGATTGCAGATCCAAATCCAGTACTTTATTTTGAACACAAATATTTATATCGTCATTTAAAAGAAGATATCTTTGATGACTACTATACTATAGAAATAGGTAAAGCCAATACCATTCAAAAAGGAGATGAAATAAGCGTTATAACGTATGGAATGGGTGTTCATTGGGCGGTTGAAGTGGCTGAAAATCATCCAGATATAAGTCTTGAAATTATCGATTTAAGAACCTTAGCACCATTGGATAAAGAAGCTATTTTCACTTCTGTTAAAAATACAGGTAAAGTAATCGTCTTACATGAAGATAATATTACTGGTGGTGTAGGAGCTGAAATAGCTTCCCTAATCAATGAGAACTGTTTTGAGTATTTAGATGCACCTGTTAAGAGAATTGCTGCATTGGATACGCCGATTCCATTTACGGCCGATCTAGAAGATAACTATTTGCCAAAAAATAGATTGCTAGAAGCAATTCTTGAATTGAGTGCTTATTAATTAAGAATTTAAAGACTAAATAAATTCAAGGAATAGCGTTTACTTATTTGATTTTATCGAGTAAGATGTAATCAAAATCGCTTTGTTTGTAGATATATGTAGATATATTTTCAAAGCCATCATTGTTAGAAACTCTTTTGACATTAAAGTCGTTCATTATTAAGTTATTAGGTTCTTTATTTAAAAGGAGCACCGACATGAAATAATAAGTAACGTCAAAACCTTGTGCCATGATTTTGGTGAAGTCTGTATTATATTTTTGTCTAAATCCGTAGGCAACATTCTTCGTCTCAGCTTTAGAATAGTCTAAATCATTGGCCATGCTAAAGTGGAAGTTATACGTATTTTTATAATAGTTCTTCACTCTATCCATAGAAGTCCATTCTTTCGTTCCAAAAATAGAAATGGTACCAGAACCTACTTTTTTGTTGTTTTGATGAACAATATTCATAAATTTAGTCACCGCATTTGATTCTCTTGATGGATAAACAATAGTTGTGTTGACGCCTTTCGTAAAATAACCAGGAAGATCACCAACTTCACATTCGATAAATTTCACTCCTGTATTTTCATTTAATGTCTGTAGTTTATTCCTGAAAGTATTGTATAACGCCATATCATTCGTAGAAGGTTTTACTAATAGAATTTTACCTGCATCTGTTTTCTTTGATAAATAGATAGCCATTCCTTCCATTAATGACAAATCAGAAGTCATTGCATTAGCGACATACTCATTTCCTTTCAAAGGTTTGGTATAACCTAATAATGGATTGATTATTTTAATTTTATTATTCTTACAAAAAGTTGCAGCTGCATCCATTGAAGCGCCAACAAAAGGACCTATTATAATATCTGCATCTAAATGATTCGCAAGTTTCTTTTTAAAAGCAGAGGTGTCTCCTGAACAATCAATCACAAAGACATCAGCATTTAAACCAAGTTTTTGAAGTGAATCTAATGCATATTCTGCACCCATATAGAATTCTGTAGATATATCGCCAAATTTCTCGTCCTTATTAGATAATCCTAGTGGAAGTGCAATTATGATTTTGTAAGAGTCTTTCTTTTTGAAAACAAAATCATTTTTAGGTAATTCTTCTTTTTCTTCTATTTTAATTTTTGTAACATCCCTTATTCCAATGGGTTTATATTCCTCTCTTTTCAATGGAATATAAATTATCATACCTGGATTAATAGTATTGTTTTTAATACCATTGTAAGCGATAATATCTTTTTGAGGAACTAAATAACGCTTAGAAATACTGAATAATGTTTCTAATTTTGACACTTGGTGTGGAATGACAGTGTCGTAATAAATGACATTTGTAGATGAAGAATGATTGGTTTTATTTCCTTCGTCAGGAATAATTAATTTTTGTCCGATTCGGATACCAGACTCCAATCCTGTATTTGCTTCGACAAGCTCGTTTAGTGTAATGTTGTACTTTCTTGCTATCGAGTACAATGTTTCTTGCTTTTCAACGATATGAAATTTTTTCAACTTGAAGCTATCATCAAAAGCCTTTCCGTCTAGTATGGTATTAGTTGATGGAGGATTAGTTACTACTGCGTTTGTAGGGAAATATAATTTCTGTCCTATATTAATTCCTTTTTCAGCTTCTGGGTTATTGTTTAAAATATCACTCAACGAAATATTGTATTGTTTGGAGATACTGTAAAGCGTATTTCCTTTAACAACTTCATGAACAATATATTCTTTGCCATTAATTACTTCTTTCGTTTGACTGAAAATTGAAAAACTAAAAAGCAACAAAAGTAGTAGTAACGTATTTTTCATTTTATTTTTTTTATTCTCTTTTGCAAAAATCATTCCCATTCTATCGTAGCAGGTGGTTTTGAGCTAATATCATACGTTACTCTATTCACCCCTTTTACTTGGTTAATGATTCTGTTAGATGTTTTGGCTAAAAATTCATACGGCAAATGTACCCAATCTGCGGTCATTCCATCGACAGAAGAAACAGCCCGTAATGCTACTGCATTTTCATACGTACGTTCGTCTCCCATAACACCAACAGACTGTACAGGTAATAAAATTGCTCCAGCTTGCCATACTTCATTATAAAGACCTTCTGCTTTTAAACCGTTGATAAAGATAGCATCCACTTCTTGGAGTACTCTCACTCTTTCGGGTGTAACTTCTCCTAAGACACGAATGCCAAGTCCTGGACCTGGGAAAGGATGACGTTGTATTAGTGCATCATCCATATTTAGAGATATTCCAACTCTTCTTACTTCATCCTTAAATAGCAAGCGTAAAGGCTCGACCACTTTTAGTTTCATGTAATCAGGTAACCCACCTACATTATGGTGTGATTTTATAGTTTTTGATGGACCTCCAGTGGCAGAAACAGATTCTATCACATCAGGGTAAATAGTGCCTTGTGCTAGCCATGTCGCTCCTTCAATTTTCTTTGACTCTTCGTCAAAAATATCAATGAACGTTTTTCCAATTGCCTTTCGCTTAAGTTCTGGATCTGTTAATCCTTTCAATTCGGCAAAGAAACGATCAGATGCCTTAACACCCTTTACATTTAAACCCATGTGTTTATAGGATTCTAAAACTTCTTCAAATTCATTTTTACGCAATAAACCATGGTCAACGAAAATACAATATAGATTTTTACCGATAGCTTTATTCATCAAAACCGCCGTAACGGAAGAGTCAACACCACCAGAAAGGGCTAAAATTACTTTGTCATTTCCTAGCTTCTCCTTGAGATCAGCTACAGTTGATTCGACGAATGAAAGCGGTGTCCATGATTGCTCACATTGACAGATATTCACTATGAAGTTCTTCATCAGTACGTTACCTTCTGTAGAATGGTAAACTTCTGGGTGAAATTGAACACCATAGGTAGTTTCATTTTCAATTTTAAAACCAGCGACTTTCACCTCATTTGTTGAAGCGATGATGGTATAATTACTAGGTACTTCCTTAATAGTATCTCCGTGTGACATCCACACTTGAGAATTAAGTGTCATTCCTGTTGTTAGTTCATTTTTTGTATCTACATAAGATAAATTCGCACGACCATATTCGCGTATAGTGGCTGGAAGAACTTCACCTCCAAAGCTATTTACTAAATATTGAGCTCCGAAACAAATTCCTAACAATGGTAATTTACCTTTGAAGGCAGATAAATCTGGTTGTGGTGAATTCTCATCTCTTGTTGAAAAAGGACTTCCTGATAAAATAACACCTTTGATGTTATCTGTAATTTCAGGAATTTTATTCCACGGATGAATTTCACAATAGACATTCAGTTCTCTAATTCTTCTAGCAATGAGCTGCGTGTATTGAGAACCAAAATCGAGGATAAGTATCATTTCTTGCATAGTGCAAATTTAAGAGAAATGTTGGAAAAATTGAATGGGATAGTAGAAATTAATTATTAAGCTCATATATTATAATAATGGGACTAAAGAGGAAGTTAAAACAAATAATACAGAAACACCTACCTTTCAATCTCAAGAGATTAAAAGAGAACCCTCTCGAAATTTAAATTTAAACAAAAGTCAGAATAATTTTTATATATTTGTAAATTATAAACTAGAAAATCAATCATTATGAAAAGAAACCTTTTATATGTATCTTTATTTTTAGCTACTGCATTAGTTAGTTGTAAATCTAAGGAAGTTGCGGAACAACCCGTAGAGGAAGTAACAACAGAGGAAGTAACAACAGAGGAAGTAATAATAGAAGAGCCAGTTGTTGACGCTCCAGTTGAAGAAACTAAAACAACTGCTAAAAAAACGACAAAGAAAGAAGTTGAAGAACCAATTTTAGAATCTAAAGAAGCTCCAAGTATTTCCAAAACTAAAGGAGGATTAAGCGATGCTTTTAAAGAAGATGCAAAAGAAACACCTAAAATTGAAAGAAAAAAGGGTTTAGGTGACATGCTTAATGAAGGTAAATAGTAATTTAATTTTAATAATTGATTGTTTTTACAACAACATTTATTAAATTCAATTTTAAATTATTATATTTGCAATTACATATATTAAAAACTAAAATTTAAAAGTTATGAAAAAAATTTATTTATTAGCTTCTTGCTTATTAATGACAATGGGCTTAACGGCACAGGTGCAAAACGGAGGATTTGAAACATGGGCTGGAGGAAATCCTAGTAATTGGGATAATTTAAATTCACTTGCACCTCAGATTACTAATATTGGAGGAGTCATTACCGTTAATAGTGCTGCAGTTACTGCAGTGACAACCCAAGAAACTAGCACTATAGAAGGGACTTCAAATGCTAAGATTGTAACATTTACAGTTTCAGGATTGACAGGGCAGGCTGCTAGCTTTAATGGAATTAATTCAGAGTATTTAACTCAAGATATTGTAACATCTGATCAATATGCAGGTGTAGCTTTTGCTTATAAAACAACGTTGTCTGCAGGGGATGCTTCTGGAATTTTTGTTAATGCAACTAAAAACGGTACACCTGTTGCACAAGGTATAAAATCATACACAACAGATGCTGCTGGATGGGTAAGAGACACTATTTATTTAACCTATTCTCAAGCTCCTGATACAATTAGTATTTTAATTGGGTCAAGTTTAGGGACAATAGTTAGTGGTGCTGGACTTCCTGTGGCTACAGTTGATGGTTCTACTTTTGAAGTAGATGACATACAGTTTTTACCAGCGCCTAGCGCTACAGATTTCGCAAGTGTTGCTTCAAACCTTGTAGCATCTGACGTAGCTGATAATGCTAACGGGTTAGATTTACAAGTTACATTTGATGCTGCTTCAGACGAAAGTACTGTTTCTGAATATAGATTGTTTGCTATAGAGACAGGTCTTCAATTGAATAATTGGGGAGCTGCACCTACAGGGACATATAAAAAGATTACTCCTGATGGAAGTGCAGACTATACGGTAACTTTCGACGCTAGTTCTATTTATTTTAAATCGGCTGGCGGTAGCCAAGTTCAAGCAAGTCCGATTATTAATGGAGTTACAATGGATGTTTATATTCTTTCTGTAGCTGGTGGTGTTGCAACAATTGATCAAGTAGCTGGACCTTCTAATCAAGTTACATTAGGAACACTTTCTGTAAATGACTTGTCAAAAAATAACATTATAGTATATCCTAATCCTGCGAAAAATTTCGTATCTTTTGCATGGGATAATGATGTTGTTGCAACTTCTGTTGAATTATACAATACTTTAGGTCAAAAAGTAATGACTGTTTCTGCTTCTGAAGCTTCATTAGTTGATTTAAATGGATTAAATTCAGGAATGTATATTTACAGAGTTATGAATAATAGCGAAGTATTAAGTACTGCTAAATTACAAGTGATTAAATAACAAATATCATTTTATTAATTAGAAAGAGGTTGTTCATTTGAACAACCTCTTTTTTTAAATAAAAAATATGAAAAAGATAGTTTATATAATAGCGTTATCAATATTCACTTTGGGAATATTTGGTTGTGGAGAATCAAAAACGGTGGTTGTTGGCGAAGGCACAACGAATGCACAGTATAGTGATAATAAGCAAGAAGCCCAAGAGGTGAATGAATACCCCATTTTAGAATCAAGACCTGCGCCTAGTTTAATAAAGAATAAGAGTGGTTTAAGAGAAACTCTAACAAAGTGATTAATCAATAAAGCTGTAACTAGACGATTTGATTCAAACTTAAGTATTGGTTTTATTTGTACTTAGGAAATAAAGATCTGTATTCTCTTTTACTCATAGAGCTATGCTAAAATAATAAACATTCTAATTTTGTTTTAAAATTAGAAGAACTCGGGTTGAAATTATTTCAAGGTGTTGGAGTTTTAAAAAGATATGATTTATTATTATGAGATATAAGCCTTAGTTAATAGAAATCATCTTAGATTTTACGGCTATACTAAAAAAAAAGGTTTATATCTTACTTTTTGAAAATTGCAATTCAGTATTTAGAATGAAATAATCCTAAACACTCAAATGCTTCTCCATTTTTTAAACTTTCAAAAGTAACTCTTTGATTTAATCCACTTACTATTATCTTTGCATACAAAAAATACGAAATATGGAAGATAAAATTACGAAAGTTGTAGACTTATTAAATAAAAGATTTGTTTCTCATCCATGGCATGGAGTTGATATGGGTGAAAAATCACCTGAAATAGTAAACGCTTATATTGAAATAATCCCTGCTGATGCCATTAAATATGAAATAGATAAACCTTCTGGTTTAGTAATGGTCGACCGTCCTCAGAAATTATCCAATCATATGCCTTGTCTTTATGGATTCGTTCCTAAAACATTGTGCGATAAAGAAATTGCTGCTTTTGCCAATGAAAAAACAGGCAGAACGGATATTGTGGGGGATAATGATCCATTGGATATTTGTGTGCTTTCTGAAAGAGAATTTTTACACAACAACATTCTATGTGAATCTAAAGTGATTGGTGGCTTTCGCATGATTGATGGAGGTGAAGCAGATGATAAGATTGTGGCTGTATTGAAAAATGATCAAGCTTATGGTCATTTTAACGATATCTCTGAAATGCCTAAAATGGTTGTGGATAGAGTAAGACACTTTTTCTTGACCTACAAAGATTTAGACGGTGGTGCTAAGAATGTTGAAATCACACATACTTATGGACGTGAAGAAGCATTGAAAGTAGTTGAATTAGCTGCTAAGGATTATCAAATTGCGTACGGTGATGTGAACAAATATCTAGCTGAAGCGTTGATTGATGCTTGTAAATGATCTTATAATAAAGATTAACTGATTATTGAAATGCTAAAGCTTGAATGAGTTTTAGCATTTTTTATTTAAACTTCTAGAAGAGAGTGATAATTCCGATCAAAGACTTATACAATAGGACAAAATTTATTCGAATCGTTTTCTAGCACTACTTCTGCGTACAGTTTTTCGTAAATAGGAATGATTTTATCAAATGTAAATTCCTTAGATCGTTCTAAAGCACAATGTTTAAATTGATTTAAAACGGTGTCATTTCTTAAAATTCGAATGGCATTTTTAGCCATTTCTTCGACATCACCAACATTAGACATGTATCCTGAGTAACCATCTGTGTTAACCTCAGGAATACCTCCTGTATTGGAAGAAATAACAGGAACACCAACTGCCATTGCTTCTAAAGCAGCTAAACCAAAACTTTCTGTTTCTGATGGAAGCAAGAATAAATCACCATATTCTAACACTTCTTGTGTATTTCTAACCTTACCTAAAAACATGACCTTGTCAACGATGTTCATATCTCTTGCCATTTTTTCTGCCATTGCTCTTTCAGGGCCATCACCAACAAAAAGTAATTTGCTCGGTATATCTTCTTGAACGAGATGAAATATTTTAACGACGTCATCTATCCGTTTTACTTTACGAAAATTGGATATGTGAACGAGAATGCGCTCATTGTCGTCGGCATAAAAGCGTCGAATTTCTCTATTAATAGTTGGGAGTTGTGGAACGGTATGGATAAAGTTTGGGATAACTCTGATATCTTTTTCTACTTTAAAGTGTGTGTAAGTATCTCGTTTTAGAGATTCAGAAACGGAAGTTACCGCATCAGAATTGTTGATACAAAACGTAATGACCGGCTCAAAAGAAGGGTCTTTTCCAACTAATGTTATATCCGTTCCATGCAACGTGGTAATATAAGGCAAATAAATTCCTTTCGATTTTAATATCTGTTGTGCTAAAAATGCTGCAGATGCGTGCGGAATAGCGTAATGAACGTGTAATATGTCTAGCTTTTCGTATTTAGCCACATCAACTATTTTGGATGCTAACAACATTTCGTAGGGTTGATATTCAAAAAGCGGATAATCCGATACTGATACTTCATGAAAATAAATGTTTTTCTGGAAAGTATTTAAACGAACAGGTTCGCGATAGGTGATAAAGTGTACGGAGTGACCTTTTTTGGCTAATTCATTTCCTAGTTCTGTTGCTACGACGCCACTACCTCCAAATGTGGGATATAAAACGATTCCTATTTTCATTCTCTTTATTGTATTAAATCGTAAATCATTTGATGAATTTTTGTTCGCGTACCTTGTTTGACAATTTTCCAATTCTCCGCATTTGGATATACTCTGTTGGAAAGAAAAACATACACTAATTCACTTTTTGGATCCACCCAAACGTAAGTTCCAGTAAAACCAGAATGTCCATAACTTGACTGAGAAGCTGACTTACAAGCAGGTCCATTTTCACCACTGGCGGTCGGACGGTCAAATCCAGCACCGCGTCTGTTCCCGTAAAACTGTGCTTTTGTATACTCTTCAATCACTTCTTTCTTAATGAGTTGTTGCCCAGCATACGCGCCTTTATTCATGAACATTTGTAGAACGGCCATGATATCGGTAGCGTTTGAAAATAAACCAGCGTGACCTGCAACTCCTCCTTGCATGGCTGCTCCTGGATCGTGAACAAATCCATGAACAATTTGCTTTCTGAAAAATTGGTCATCTTCGGTCGGTGCAATTTTATTTAAGGGATAATAACTTAAAGGATTATATCCTGTTCGGTTTAGGCCAAGTTGTTTATAGATGTTATTTAGCACAAATTGATCTTGTGTACTTCCACTTAAGGTTTCTATGATTCGTTGAACAAAATAATAGCCAACATCTGAATATTTGTATCGTCCTGGTGTCTTTAACGGGGAGTGGAGAATTACATTCATCATCGTATCTCTAAAGTGGCCATCAATCCACATGTTATTAGCGACTTGACGAGAGAAAAAATCCGTTTGTTCTGGACTATAAATTGATGGATCCCATTCTCCATTAATAAGTGTCTTTTTGTAAAAAGGAAAGTAAGGAGTAAGTCCAGCTTGATGTGCTAAAACAGATCGAATGCCAACGTTTTTAACGACTGAACCTTCTACTAATTCAGGCAAATAATCAGATAGATTCTTATCTAAACTAAATTTCCCCTGACTTTGTAATAGCATTAAGGCTGAAGTGCTAGATATAATTTTTGTAACAGAAGCCAAATCGTAGATGTCGTCGTTTTTAATTTTCGTCCGACTTTCGTAGGTCATTTTCCCAAAACTCTTGTTGTAAATAACTTTCCCTTTGTAGGCAAATGCCACTTGACATCCAGGTAAAACACTATCGGCAATGCTTTTCATGACAAGAGAGTCGATGGCATTTAATTTCTTTCTAGAAATACCTAAACTTTCAGGGTCAACAAAAGACAAGCGATTTAAAGCAGGTAAATTTAATCCCACTCCTTCGGTCAATTCATCGTTGAGCGTATAAGGTAACTTACCTTTCATTGGAAGTGCCCCACAGATTATTTGTGCTCCACGATTCTGTGTAAAACTACTGTTGTCATAGGCAATAACTACCGCATCAAAAGCGTCTAGTATCGTTTTATCCTTTAATAGATGAGGTGAACCAAAAATGATTAATCCTTTTTTAGCAGTAGGAGGAAGCATTGAGATAAAGTGAAGAAGATCTTCATTCGCACACGCTAGCTCTTGATAGGTTTCATCTTTCAGATGAATGGCGATTAAAAACTGCTCCACCAATTTGAATTTCTTCAGCTGTTTTTCTGTTTTATAAAAAGTATCGAAAGAAAGTATTTGCGTACTGGTTAGATTAGACATCATGGAAGTGAACGGAAAGGATGAACCGCCAATTGACAATACTAAACTACTAGGACTATTAATGGTAAAAGGGAAAAAACCTTCTTCATTTTTAACCATCGTCACTTCGTCTTCTGCTTTTAGATTTTTTGAATAAATCGTTTTGTAATCTTCCAATGAAGAAATCTCATCTTTTGCTATCCATTCCCCATTTTCATTCTCAATGTACTTTTTAGCGGTGACCACTTTATTTACATCGCTGTATGAAAAAGTAGGTATTGTTATTTCTGGAGTATCATAATTTACCGCATGAACATCTTCTTTAGGAAGAAATAATGCCAGTTTATTGGACAATACTATAACACTTATAAGGGTGAGGGAGAAAAATAAAAACGTAAAAAGAATCTTCTGTTTTTGGGTCATAATCTTTAATTCGTTAGTAAAGGTAATAAAATCTTCAAAAAATAATTCCAAGAACTGAACCAAGTTCTCTTGTTGATAAAGAAATAAGCATAATTAAATAAAAATTAAGATATAGAGCTGTTAAAAAAATAACTTTAAAATAATTTTATTATTAATTCATGCTACTAAAAAATAAAGCATATTTGTATCCTGTTTTTGAAAAATTAACGTACCTGTTTTACTTTATTGTCACCCCTAAATGGAAGACCAACAATTATCTCCTAAGAAACACGCTGAACTCAAATGGAGATGGCTCAAAATCAGTTACCTAGCTTCTCTGCATTTACTGGCACTTTTTGCGCTATTTATGATTGGAGTTGCTTTAGCCTCCAAGTTTAAATGGACGAATACTAAAGGTAACGTAGATGTCAATAATCGTTACTTTTCTCAGATGGCCAATAAGTATAATCAAGGATTCAAAACGGATAGTTTAAAATTGGCGAATCAAGAACGACAATTGTATCAGAATTTAGGTTTATTGGCAAAACATTACCCATACAATGCAAAAACTATTTTGGACGCTTATGAAAATAGTGGTGATATAACGATTGCGCAACGAATGTTGGATGCTACCAATCTTCTTTTTATTAAGGATAAAAAATATCAAAAAGAATTAGAAGAAATTGAAAAACAAGAAAGTGATAATGCTGTTTCGGCTTATCCATGGGCGAATTATAAAGAATGGAAAGATTTCTGTCGGTATGTGAAAGCAGATAAAAAAGCCATTGATTCTGTTTCGCGCATTACGGGCGTGGAATCTCGCTTAATAGTAATGTGTTTGGTGGGAGAACAAATTCGCATGTTTAATTCCTTCCGAGAAAAATTCAAACAGCAAGTCTATAGCTATAACCATATTATCATGACACGAAATCGCGGTTATGGGGTAACGGGAATTTTGGAAAATACGGCTTTGCGAATTGAACGAACGTTGTTTGACCCCAAAAGTCCGTTTTATCCAGGTGATTATTATCAGCAATGTATCAATGTGAATGATACCTTTCCTGAATTTGTGGTCGATACCATCGAAGCACATAAATTCCCCACCATTCAACGCTTGATGCAAGGTGGCGATCACTTTTACTCGTATTTATACACTGCTTTATTTTTACGTCAGTTTCAAGCTCATTGGGAAAAAGCAGGTTATACTTTGGCTTATCGCCCTGAAATTTTCGGAACGCTTTATAATTTAGGCTATCAAAAGAGTAAACCGAGTAAAAATCCTATGGTAGGTGGTTCTAATTTTACCGTTGGTGGAAAAGATTATACGTTTGGAGGATTGTGTTTTGAGTTTTATTATAGCGGTGAATTACAAGATTTATTTCCATTAACAAGTAGACCGATTATTCCAACGGAAGAGTTAGAAAAGACCGTTAAATTTCCAAAAAAAAGAGAAGATGTCAAACCTATTGAATTAGATACCTTAGCTGGTTCGGGGTTACTTCCACCAAATAGAATCGATACAACAGAAAGGCATTAAATAAGTTGAATCATTTTTAAAGACAATAGTTAATACAAAAGATTATTGTAAGGATATCTTATTTGAAAAACACGTTTTACTTCTTCGTAAAGTATCGCTTTTAAATCATCGATATTTTCTTTGTTTTCAGCGGAAATAAAAACACAATTTTTATCTCCTAATTTTGACATCCATGTTTTCTTCAATTCGTCCAGCGAAATATTTTCCTTTTGAATAGGCGTGAGGTCATTTTCGTCTTTGGGAGTAAAAGTGTAGGCGTCAATCTTATTAAAGACTAAAACATGCGGCTTCTCTACTTTGTCGATTTCATTAATAGTTTCATTGACCACTTTGTAATGATCTTCGAAATTAGGGTGTGAAATATCAATGACGTGCAGAAGTATATCAGCTTCACGCACTTCATCTAAGGTTGATTTAAACGATTCAATTAATTGGTGCGGTAATTTGCGAATAAAACCAACGGTGTCTGTCAATAAAAAAGGTAAATTATCAATCACGACTTTTCGAACGGTGGTATCGAGTGTGGCAAATAATTTATTCTCCGCAAAAACATCCGATTTACTCAATAAATTCATCAAGGTTGATTTGCCCACATTGGTATAACCGACTAAAGCAACACGTACTAATTGACCACGATTACCACGTTGTGTAATCATTTGCTTATCAATTGCTTTTAAACGCTCTTTTAATAAAGAGATTCTGTCAAGGATAATACGTCTATCAGTTTCAATTTGCGTTTCTCCAGGGCCACGCATTCCAATACCTCCTTTTTGACGTTCCAAGTGCGTCCACATTCGAGTTAATCTTGGAAGCAAGTATTGCAATTGTGCTAATTCAACTTGCGTTCTTGCATTTGAAGAACTTGCACGACTAGCAAAGATATCTAAGATTAATATGGTTCTATCAATGATTTTTATTCCTAATTCACGCTCGATATTACGTAATTGAGAAGGAGAAAGCTCATCGTCAAAAATGGCAGCATCAATTTTATGTTCATCGATGTATGCTTTTATTTCTCTTAACTTTCCTGATCCAACATATGTCTTGGTGTCAATAGCTGTTAGCTTTTGAAAAAATGTTTCTTTCGTTATTGCTCCTGCTGTTAAGGCTAAAAAAGCCAATTCTTCTAAATGTTCTCTAGCGGTTTCTTCTAATGTTCCACTTGGAATTACACTTATCAGCACACACGTTTCTGCTTTTAAATCTATTTCTACAGAGCTTCCATCTTTCATTTATCTGTATTTCAGTATTTTTACATATTCAATTAATGCAGAGACTTCTTGGTCAGTTAGTTTGTCTCTAAACGGCATCATTCCAGTGGCACTACCATGAAGGATAATTTGTTGCATTTGCATATCGTTCATCATCGTTTTCTTTAAATTAGCAGAATTAGCCACGCCTTTATCGCCGTTCATTCCATGACAGGATTCACAGTGTTGTAAAAACAATTGTGTTGGCTCAATGGCTGTTGGCACTAAATCACCATCTACTGGCGCAACTAAACTATTACCTCCAGTAGGAGGATTACAACTTATGAAAAAGATAAAAACAAAGGCCAACCAAGGAAGACCTTTGTAAGCATATTTATTTATAAACCTCTGAATGCCCATGGAATACCTGCTGCAACTAATACTAGAGTAATGGTGTAAAAAACAAGAATGCTCTTATTCTTTAGTGCAGGAGTGGCTCCTTTCTTCGATTTACTATGACCAATAGTGATAAGAGCCATTGCAATTAGCATGATAAGAATGTGTTCCATTCCATAGAATCGTGCTGATTTGTCTGCCATCCATCCTTCGCCAAAACCAACTTTGTCACTGGTGAAATACAGTACTAATCCTAAAAGGATTTGAATGTGAAAAGCAATCATCGTAAATAGATTTAGCAATCTATCTTTATTGGTGTATTCATTTTTACCTTTTTTCAGTATTGCATTAATTATGGCAATTACTAATAGTACTAAGACAATCCATCTTAAACTTGAATGGCTGTGTAAAAAAGCGGTGTGCATAACAAAAATAATTTAATGATAAGTTTAGACAAATATAGCGATAGAAATCAATAGAAGAAACAATTTATCATTAAACTGACAGAAAATAGTGTAATTAAAAAAATACAAAAACGTCTGAAATATCCAAATGTATTAGATAGAAAAACAACTCTAATTTGATTTTAAAATACAATTCTTAATAAGTTTCACAAGCGTCCTTCGGAATAACATAAGTTATTACTACTTTTGTAGGACAAATTTTCAATATGAGTACCAATTATCAACAAGAAGCTACTTTGGAGCAAGCAATTGAATTAGGATTGCGCGCTGATGAGTTTGAAATGATTAAAGAAATTCTAGGTAGAACGCCTAATTTCACTGAAACAGCGGTTTATTCCGTCATGTGGTCGGAACACTGTTCGTATAAGAACTCCATTCTTTGGTTAAAGAAATTACCAAAAGACGGTCCACACATGTTAGTGAAAGCAGGTGAGGAAAATGCCGGACTTGTTGATTTAGGCGATGGAATTGGCTGTGTTTTTAAAATCGAATCACACAATCATCCAAGTGCATTAGAACCTTATCAAGGGGCTGCAACTGGTGTCGGTGGTATCAATCGTGATATTTTTACGATGGGTGCTCGTCCAATTGCACAAATGAACTCGTTGCGTTTTGGCGATATTGATTCGGATAAAACGAAATGGTTAGTAGAAGGTGTCGTAAAGGGAATTTCTCATTACGGAAATGCATTCGGAATACCAACTATTTCAGGAGAGACTTTCTTTGACAAATCATACAATCAAAATCCATTGGTGAATGCTTTCTCAGCAGGTCTTATCGATACCAAGAAAGTGATTTCAGCGAAAGCAAAAGGAGTAGGGAATCCTGTTTACATTGTAGGTGCTGCGACTGGTAAAGATGGTATTGCTGGAGCGGCTTTTGCTTCGAAAGATATTACAGAAGATTCCGCAAATGATTTACCATCTGTTCAAGTAGGCGATCCATTTTTAGAGAAATTGCTTTTGGAGGCAACAATGGAATTGGCTGAAACAGATGCAATTATGGGGATGCAAGATATGGGAGCGGCAGGAATTACCTGTTCTTCTAACGAAATGAGTGCTGCCGGAAATGTCGGTATGGACATTCATTTGGATAGAGTTCCGACACGTCAAGACAATATGTTACCGTATGAAATTCTTCTTTCTGAATCACAAGAACGTATGTTAGTAGTGGTTCAAAAAGGAAAAGAACAAGTGGTGAAAGATATTTTCGACAAATGGGATTTAAACGCTGAAGAGATCGGTATTGTTACCGATTCAGATCGTGTTAGATACTTTATGGACGGTGAAATGGTGGGTGATGTTCTTGCCGATTCTTTAGTTTTAGGAGGTGGCGCACCACAATATGAGCGTGAATATAAAGAACCGGCTTACTATCAAGAATATAAGAAGTTCAGTATCGATACGGTATTGCAACCGGATAACTTAAAAGAAGTAGCTTATTTCTTATTGGGACATCCAAATATTTGCTCTAAACGTTGGGTGTATGAACAATACGATTCAATGGTTGGAACTAAGACCATGACTACCAATCGTCCTTCTGATGCGGGTGTAGTTAATATCAAAGGAACGGACAAAGCATTAGCAATGTCGGTAGATTGTAACTCGCGTTATGTGAATGCAGATCCGGAAATTGGAACAGCAATCGCAGTTTCTGAAGCAGCACGAAATATTGTTTGCTCTGGTGGTGAACCTTCCGCAGTGACCAACTGTTTGAACTTTGGAAATCCATACAATCCTGAATCCTACTGGCAATTTGTCGGAGCGATTAAAGGAATGTCAAAAGCATGTTTGAAGTTTGAAACGCCTGTTACTGGAGGAAACGTTTCTTTCTATAATCAATCGGTTATCGATGGAGTAGAAACACCTGTTTTTCCAACACCAACAATTGGTATGATTGGTTTAATGGAAAATAAAGAGAACTTAATGACCCTTGATTTCAAACAGAAAGGTGATTTAATTTTTATTTTGGGAGAATCTGTAGATTGTATCGCTTCATCTGAATATTTGTATTCGTACCACAAAATTGAAGCTTCACCAGCGCCACATTTTGATTTGGATAAAGAATTTGATTTGCAACAAACCGTGAAAGGGTTGATTCATAATAAACTTGTAAATGCTGCACACGATTGTTCAGATGGTGGATTATTTGTAACATTGGCCGAAATGTCTTTCCCAAGAGAATTAGGGTTTGACATTGTCACTGATTCAGAAGTTCGTGAAGATGCCTTCCTTTTTGGAGAAGCACAATCGCGGGTGGTTGTTTCTGTGAGTGAAGATCAAGAAGATGAATTTTTGGAATTCATGGCGCAATCTAACGTTAGCTTTACCTTGTTAGGTCACGTAACAAAAGGAAAATTTGTTATCGATGACGAACATTATGGTTTCTGCGATGAACTAAAGACCATTTATATGGATGCTTTAGGAAAGAAAATGAAATAAAGAAGATTTTAAATTAGAATAGAAAAGGAGGTTTTAACGAATCTCCTTTTTTGTTATACTAAACATCTTACCCAAAAAGAACAACATAATCAAATAATGGCTAATTTTACACTTTGTTTTTAAAACACACATGAAAAAAATATGGAATAACAAATGGTTTAAAATCCCATTTAATATTTTACTCTACGGATTTGCTGCTTATGGTTTCTTCCTAGTCGTTACGTATTTCGCTATGAAATTTCAATGGACGAAAACAAGCGGAATGGTCGATGCTAACAATCGTTACTATCAATCGATGCACGATAAATACAATCAAGGTTTTAAGGTAGATAGTATTTCGAGAGAAAAGCATAAAGATGAGTTAGCTAGTCGTTTGATGGTACTGAATGAATATTACCCATTAAATGCAGAGTACATTTCATCTGTTTATAAAGATACAAAAGATGAACGTCTGGCTTTACAGATGCTCGACTTGGTTGACCTTAGATTACAGAAAAACAAAGAGTATGTTGCCGATAAAAAGGAGATGATGAAAAAACTGCATTCTAAAGAAAGAGTGACAGGTTTGAGTGTCTTTGAATGGATGAATGTCGATGAATGGAAATACTTCAAGGAAGCGGTGGCAAAAGACAAGAAATGGATCGATTCAGCAGCGAATGTGGCTGGTGTTGAAGCTAGAACGATTGTTGCTTGCTTAGTGGGAGAACAAGTCCGTTTATTCAATTCACGAAGAGAACGTTTTAAGGAATACATTGCACCGTTGAAAAATTTAGCATTAGAAACCAATTTGTCCTATGGAGTCACTGGCATAAAGGAAAGTACTGCGATACGAATTGAAAACTATTTAAAAGATAAAAATTCTGTTTTTTATTTAGGAGAAGATCACGAACATTTACTAGATTACGATACACTAAGAACATACAACAATACGATTAACGATACAATGAGTGTCCGACTGCAACGGTTAGTGCAATATAGCAATCACTATTATTCGTATTTGTACACAGCGCTGTATGTTAAGCAGATAGAAAAGCAATGGCAAAGAGCTGGTTTCCCAATTGATGATCGTCCAGAAATATTAGCTTCATTGTTTAATTTAGGGTATTATAAATCCGTTCCGAAAAAAGATCCACAAGTGGGAGGCTCTTTCTTTAAAATTAACGATGTAGAATATACCTTTGGTTCTGTGGCATATGAATTTTACTATTCAGGTGAAATGGCAGATATATTCCCATTCCATAGTGATAAATTTAAATAAAGTGAATTAGTTTGAAATACGTCGTTCCTCTTATTGCTGTTTTTTTATTAGTTGTCAGTTGCCATTCTCAATCTACGCAACACCCAACAACAACTCCAAACGAAGTTGTACATAAAGAATTTGATACGCTTACTGAAGCAGAGAATAATGAAGTAAAGAGCTTTAAAAAAGGTATCGATTTAAGTATCAACAATCCGGGATTAGTGGATGTGCAAACAATTGATTCAACGATTCAAGTTGAATTGCGTTATGCAACCGTTAATAACTTTATGGGAGCCATCATGTATGATTCCATCGATCGCTTATATCTTCAAAGAGATGTTGCTCTTAAGTTGAAGAAAGCGCAGGAAATATTAAAGAAAATCCATCCAACCTATAGTTTACTCGTTTATGACGGTGTTCGTCCTTTGAGTGTTCAACAAAAGATGTGGGATGCGTTGGATAGCATTCCGGTAGCTGAACGTGGAAAGTTTTTGTCTAATCCAAAGAATGGCAGTATTCACAACTACGGTGCAGCCGTTGATCTTACAATTTGTGACGAAAATGGTATTCCACTCGATATGGGCGCTGATTATGATGATATTCGTAAAATAGCCTATCCATCCATGGAACAAGTATTTCTTCAAAAAGGAGAATTAACGCAGCAGCACATCAATAATCGAAAGCTATTAAGAAGTGTCATGAGCCAAGCTGGGTTTTATAATATTCAAACAGAATGGTGGCATTTTAATGCGTGTTCACGAGATGTAGCGAAGAAAAAATATACCTTGATTCAGTAGAAGAAATTACCAATTTTTTAACCGCAATGACGCAATGAAGGCACAATGGTCGCGGAGGATTCTTCATGATCCCTCTTATTAGTACAACCTTCTATTAGAGTTCATACAGTAACGTAAACAAACGAAAATCCTAAACTCAACGAAAGATTGGGATGTCGCATATTTTTAGAGTGTAAAAAATGGCAGTAAAAGATGGGCACCTCAAGGAAGTTCCGTAGTAAAACGAAGGAAATCACCGCTGAGGTCATCTTTTACAAGATTTTTAAGCGAAGAAAAATCCGGCGACGAGTTTTTTATCCTTAAAACTTCGGCACTAACGCTTCTCGTTTTTACGTCTTCAAAAGCGGGACTTTTTCTCTTTTTGATGGACAAAAAGTAAAAGAAAGATAAAGAATTTGAATCCTAAACTTAATGTAATTGTTTGTCAACGCTCGAATTTGAATAATTTATATTATAAGCAGGCCTAAGCTAAAAAATCAATAAAGCCATCCCGAAAATAAACAACCCCACGATGAAAATCACAAAACTATACGGTAATAGTTGTTGTGGTTTCAATTTTGTAATTCCTAACAAGGGCAAAGCCCAGAAAGGTTGTAACATATTCGTCCATTGATCGCCATACGCCATGGCAAGTATTGTTTTGGGTAAATCGGCTCCTAATTGCTTAGCCGTTTCAATAATGATAGGGCCTTGAATCGCCCATTGACCGCCGCCACTTGGTACAAACATATTGACCAATCCCGCACTTAAAAAAGTATAAAGAGGCAAGGTGTAATCGGTAGCTATTTGTGTGATGGAATTAGAGAAAAGCGTAATCAATCCGCTACTTTGCATGATGGCTAGAATACCGAAATAAAGCGGGAATTGAATTAATATCCCAGAAACATCACCGATGGCAGTTTGTAACGCATTGGAAAATTTAGTAATAGTTTGATGCAAAACCAATGAAAGTCCTAAAAAGATGAGGTTGATAAAATTCAATTGGATAAAACCCAACGAACTGGTACCAGTAAATGTAATTGCTTTATACATTCCAATGAGTAGAATACCCATTCCGATACTGATTCCTAGAATTCTACTAAAATCTAATCGTTCAGCACCTTGTACCTTTTCAGTAGTCACATTTTCAGTGCTATCTTCTAGTGCAATATGAAAAACAGGAATGTGTTCGTTTTTCTTTCTTCGTGCTATTAAAAAAAGGACCGTTGGAATTAAGATGAGACAAGCGATTGCCACAGTGATATTTAATCCCGAACCAATGGTTGCTTCAAAAGGAACGCTATTCGGATAATTTCCAGCAATTTGTGCATGTTGCATCATTTCGGGAATGTAGCCTTCTTCCATCGATTTGGTCGTTGCGCTACCCGATAAACCGCCGTGCCACACCATCATCGTTGCATAGCCAGCGGCTCCGACTAGGCCGTAATTCAAGGGTTTATTTTCGCGAGCGAATTTCTCACCAACTTTTCGAGCAATGATTGCACCAAAAATCAATCCCAATCCCCAATTGATGAGACCTAATGTAATCGCTCCTAAAGCCACAACGACTACACTTGAAGCGGTTGTGTTGCAATAGCGTAATAATGCATTAATCAATCGATTGACAGCAGGTGTGAGTGCAAGAATATGACCGAGCACTAAGATGAGCATCATCTGGAAGGCAAAATACAGACCTCCAGCGGAATTATCCCATAAACCATCTTCCCAAGAGAAAACTAATTGAAGAAAATAATCTCCGTGAGAAACAGTTGTTGGTTTGGTGACAAACTGTGCGATTAGAAGCGTAATGAGTGTCAGAAGAATGGCAATGGTAAAAGGGCTCGGAAGAATACTTTTGAATATTCGAATAATCTTAGCCG
>JBEBRN010000034.1:0-29759 GCA_040394775.1 Taishania pollutisoli | reverse complement strand
GAAGAAATAATAGCATTCATAGCTCCTTTATTTCTAATATGACGAACAAGTGCACGTGTATCAATATCCGAAATTCCAACGCAAGATGAACTTATCAATTTTTCATTAATAGATTCATTAGCAGAAGAACGAGAGTACATCTTACTAAACTTCTTAGTCACTAATCCTTTGATCATCACTTCATCAGATTCATTTTCATCGGTATGACTTCCATAATTTCCAATATGAGATGTGGTCATTATTAAGATTTGTCCGTAGTAAGAAGGATCTGTAAACACTTCTTGATAACCTGTCATACTTGTATTAAAAGCAATTTCTCCAATGGTAGTGCCAACTTTACCGATTGACGTTCCTGTAAAAAGAGTACCATCTTCTAATAGAAGAACTGCTGAGTTTGAGTCGTTCATCAACTAATTATTTTAAGATTGCTCAAAGATATATAAAAAAAAAGGCATCTTAAATAAGATGCCTTAATATGTTAAAAAGTATTCATTACTTTTCTTCTGCTGTACCGTCTTTCGTTTCGTCAGCTGAATCTTCTTCAGTTTTAGCTTCTTCTGGAGCATCAGCAGGAGTCTCTACTGCCGTTGCTTCAACAACAGGAGTTTCAACAACCTCTTCTGCTACATCTTTAGTAGATTTAGAAGAACCTCTTCTTGAACGACGCGTTGTTTTCTTCGCTTCTTTCGTGTAGATTTCATTAAAATCTACTAATTCGATTAAACACATTTCAGCGTTATCTCCTAAACGATTTCCCAATCGGATGATTCTTGTGTAACCACCTGGTCTATCAGCAACTTTAGGAGCTACGTCTCTGAATAATTCAGAAACAACTTCTTTATCTTTTAAATAACTGAAAACAGTTCTTCTAGAATGTGTTGAATCCGTCTTTGATTTAGTGATAAGCGGTTCTACAAATACTCTCAACGCTTTTGCTTTCGCAACTGTTGTATTAATGCGTTTATGAGAGATTAGAGAACAAGCCATATTAGACAGCATCGCACTTCTATGAGAATGTGTTCTACTTAAGTGATTTACTTTTTTACCGTGTCTCATTATTTAATTTCTTTAAGGATACTTACTACTCTTTATCTAGTTTGTATTTTGCAACGTTCATACCGAAGTTCAAGCCCTTGTTATCCACAAGATCTTCTAATTCAGTCAATGACTTCTTACCAAAGTTTCTAAACTTCAATAAATCAGATTTATTAAAGACAACTAAGTCACCTAACGTTTCAACATCCGCAGCTTTTAAGCAATTAAGAGCACGAACAGAAAGGTCTAAGTCAACTAATTTTGTTTTCAACAATTGACGCATATGTAAAGATGTCTCATCAAATTCCTCAGAGTCAGATTTAATTTCTGAATCTAACGTAATTTTCTCATCAGAGAATAACATAAAGTGATGAATCAAAATCTTAGCTGCTTCTTTTAGCGCTTCCTTTGGATGAACAGAACCGTCAGTAATGATATCGAAAATTAATTTTTCGTAATCTGTCTTTTGTTCAACACGGTAATTTTCAATTGTATATTTTACATTCTTAATAGGAGTGTAAATAGAGTCAATGAAAATAGTACCAAAAGGAACGCCACTGATTTTGTTTTCTTCTGCAGAAATATACCCTCTTCCTTTTGTGATAGAAAGTTCCATTTCAAATTTAACAGAAGAATCCATGTTACAAATAACGAAATCAGGATTTAAAACTTGGAAAGCTGAAGTAAACTTGCCGAGGTCACCAGCAGTTAATTGATTTTTCCCTGAAATAGATACAATAGCTGTTTCTGTGTCAGTTCCTTCTATTTGCTGTTTAAATCGGACTTGCTTTAAATTAAGGATAATTTCAGTAATATCTTCGACAACACCCTTTAAAGTCGTAAACTCGTGATCGGCACCTTCAATTCGAATGGAAGAGATAGCAAATCCTTCTAAAGAAGATAATAATATACGACGAAGAGCATTACCAATCGTAATACCGTAACCGGGTTCTAAAGGACGAAATTCAAATTGACCATTGAATTCGTCAGATTGAATCATAATTACTTTATCCGGTTTTTGAAAATCTAGAATAGCCATGTAATGCAAAATTTTATTTAGAATATAACTCAACGATTAGTTGTTCTTTAATATTCTCAGGAATCATATCTCTAGCAGGAATGCTAAGAAATTTACCCTCCATTGAAGAACTGTTCCAGTCTAACCAATCGTACTTTCTATTATTAGAAGCAAGCGAGTTTGAAATAGCTTCTAATGATTTGGATTTCTCTCTAACACCAACAACTTCCCCTATTCTTAATGAATAAGAAGGAATGTTTACAACGTTTCCGTTGATTGTGATATGCTTATGAGAAACTAATTGTCTTGCAGCGCTTCTAGTTGGAGCAATTCCTAATCTAAAAACAACATTATCTAAACGAGATTCACAAAGTTGTAATAAAATCTCACCAGTAATACCTGGCTTAGCATTTGCTTTTTTATACATGTTCAAGAACTGTCTTTCAAGAAGACCGTACGTGTACTTTGCTTTTTGTTTCTCGTTTAACTGAATAGCAAATTCAGAACGTTTTGCGCCTCTTCTCTTGTTGGGGCCGTGTTGACCTGGACCAAAAGGTCTTCTTTCAACTGCTTTATCGGGTCCAAAAATTTGTTCTCCGAATTTTCGTGCGACTTTCGTCTTTGCACCTGTGTATCTTGCCATTATTTAAAAATTAAATTTACTATGAATTAAGGCTTTCCTTCGATAGTATTAGATTAAACACGTCTTCTTTTTGGTGGACGACAACCATTATGTGGCATTGGAGTATTATCCATGATTTCGATAACCTCAATACCTGAATTATGAATTGATCTGATAGCAGATTCTCTTCCAGCACCAGGTCCTTTTACAAAGACTTTAACTTTACGTAATCCATTCTCAAATGCTTCTTTAGAACATTCCTCAGCAGCGATTTGCGCAGCATAAGGGGTATTTTTTTTAGATCCTCTGAAGCCCATTTTTCCAGCTGATGACCAAGATATTACTTGACCGCTGTTGTTCGTCAACGAAATAATGATATTGTTGAAGGTAGCTTGAATATGCGCTTCACCCAATGCATCTACTTTGACGATCTTCTTCTTTTTTTGATTTGCTTTAGCCATTATAACTATTTATTATTATTTAGTCACTTTTTTCTTGTTAGCTACAGTCTTTCTTCTTCCCTTACGAGTACGAGAGTTATTCTTTGTTCTCTGACCTCTTAATGGAAGACCTGCTCTATGTCTAACTCCTCTATAACATCCAATATCCATTAGACGCTTAATATTAAGTTGTGTTTCAGATCTCAATTGACCTTCTACTTTAATCGTATTGATTGACTCACGAATAAGACCAATTTGATCATCGTTCCAATCTTGAACCTTAATATTTTCGTCAATATTGTTGTCCTTTAAGACTTTAGCAGCTGTACTGCGTCCAATACCATAGATGTAAGTAAGACCTATTACACCTCTTTTTCCTTTTGGTAAATCTATACCTGCTATACGTGCCATATTTTACTTTTAATTACCCTTGACGTTGTTTTAATTTAGGATTTTTCTTGTTTATTACATAAACAACTCCTTTTCTCTTAACGATCTTACAATCTGCAGATCTTTTCTTAACTGATGCTCTAACTTTCATTTCTAAAATTATTTATATCTAAATGTGATTCTACCTTTTGTTAAATCGTAAGGTGACATTTCAACTTTTACTCTATCACCTGGTAGTATCTTGATGTAAAACATTCTCATCTTTCCAGAAATATGTGCTGTAATTACATGCCCATTTTCTAATTCAACTCGAAACATTGCGTTTGATAATGCTTCTATAATTGTACCATCTTGCTCGATTGATGTCTGCTTTGCCATACTTAAATGTTTAAACTACTTTTTCTGCTGAATCTCTTACGAGAACGAGAATTATCAACCAAACCATCCATATGTCTATTTAATAAATAAGACTCTATTTGCTGTAAGGTATCAATTACAACTGCAACCATAATTAGCAAAGATGTACCTCCAAAGAATTGTTCAAATCCAGATGTTATACCAACAGCGGAGTGAACAATAGCAGGAATAACAGCAATTAATGCTAAAAATATAGAACCCGGTAGAGTAATACGAGATATCAATGAATCAATATATTCAGTGGTTTCACTTCCGGGTTTAACACCAGGAATAAATCCACCATTTTTCTTCAAATCATCTGACATATCTGTCGGATTAATAGTAATAGCAGTATAGAAATACGTAAAGATTATAATTAATAATCCCAATAATATATTATACCATACTCCATAGACATCCGTAAACGCAGTTTGAAACCAATTCGGAGACTCACCAGATGAGTTGGAAACCAACATCATTGGAATAGTCACGATAGCTTGTGCAAAAATGATCGGCATAACACCTGCAGCATTTACTTTAATTGGTAAGTAACTTCTACTACCTTGCTCTGCTACATTTTCATTTCTACCACTTACAATTCTTTTAGCGACATTAATAGGAATCTTTCGAACTCCTTGAACAATAAGTATGGTAACCATAATAATCAGTACAAATGCAGCTAATTCAAGTACTACTTTTATAAGATTATCACTATTAACACCTATTTCAGCCATTAAAGAACCAGGTAAACGGGACATGATACCCACAGTAATTAAGATGGAGATACCATTACCAACTCCTTTATCCGTTATACGCTCACCTAACCAAACAGCAAACATTGCTCCGGCTACTAAAACGATTACTGACTGCGCCCACCACAAAGTATTAGGATCCTGAGGTAAAGCATTTCTTGATGCTACCCACATGGATAAGTATGCAGGAGCCTGCACAGCACAAATAATAATCGTTAAAATTCGCGTATAATTGTTGATTTTCTTTCTTCCAGATTCACCATCCTTTTGCATTTTTTGAACGGAAGGTACTGACACACCTAACAGCTGCATAATAATAGATGCAGAGATGTAGGGCATAATTCCCAATGCCATAATAGAAGCATTAGAGAAACTACCTCCAGAAAATAATGAAAGTAAATCTGTTAGAACATTCGAACCATTCGATTCGTTGTATGCAGTAAGTTGGTTATAATTTACACCTGGAATAATAATAAAAGATCCAAGTCTATAAATAAGAGTTAAGAAGAGCGTAAGTAATATACGCTTTCTTAATTCCTCAACTTTCCAAATATTTTGTATTTTCTCTATTAACTTCTTCATTTATAAAAATGTTGGCAAAGATAATTAAATTTCTGAACAAACACCACCTTTACTCTCAACTTCTGCTTTAGCAGTTGCAGAGAACTTGTGTGCTGTGATGTTAACTTTTGACTTCAATTCACCTCGTCCTAAAATCTTAACATTTTCGTTTTTAGAAACGACACCGTTATCAATCAAAACATCAATTGTAATGTCAGAAACGTTTAATTTATCAGCCAAAAACTGGATAACATCCAAGTTAATAGCTTTGAATTCGACACGATTAATGTTTTTAAATCCGAACTTAGGAACTCTTCTTTGAAGTGGCATTTGACCTCCTTCAAAACCTACTTTTTTACTATATCCCGATCTAGATTTAGCACCTTTATGACCTCTTGTAGAAGTACCCCCGTAACCTGAACCTTGTCCACGAGCAATTCTTTTACGACCTTTAACGGAGCCTTCAGCGGGAGTTAAACTATTTAAATTCATTGTACTCAATTTTAAAAAAATTATTCAACTACTTCAACTAAATGTTTGACTTTATTTATCATTCCTAACACTTGAGGAGTAGCTTCTTTTTCAATAACTTGGTTTAGCTTTCTAAATCCAAGAGCTACAATAGTAGCTTTTTGATCAGCAGGACGTTTAATCGTGCTTCTTACTTGTTTGATTTTAATTGTAGCCATTTCTCAACTATTATCCGTTAAACACTTTATCCAAACTAATTCCTCTTTGTTTCGCTACTGTAACAGCATCTCTTAAAGAACCTAACGCCACAAATGTTGCTTTAATAACATTATGAGGATTAGATGAACCTTGTGATTTTGCTAGTACATTATGAATACCTGCGCTCTCTAAAACAGCACGCATTGAGTTTCCTGCAATTACACCTGTTCCGGGAGAAGCTGGTTTGATAAAAACTTCTGCTCCACTAAATTTACCTTTTTGAGAATGAGGTATTGTTCCATTTAAAATAGGAATACTTACTAAATTCTTCTTAGCATCTTCAATACCTTTTGTAATTGCTTCAGTCACCTCTTTTGCTTTTCCTAAGCCATGACCAACAACTCCATTTTCATCGCCAACTACAACTATTGCAGCAAAACTAAAAGCTCTACCCCCTTTTGTTACTTTCGTAACACGGTTAATCGCTACTAATCTGTCTTTTAATTCTAAGCCAGCGGATCTTACATTATTTATAACTTGTGCCATTGTCTTTTTTTAAAATTTTAAACCTCCTTCTCTCGCAGCATCAGCAAGTGACTTTACACGACCGTGGTATAAATACCCATTACGATCGAATACACACTTATCAACACCTGATTTTATTGCTGCGGCAGCAATAAGCTTACCTACAGTTGCAGCTTGCTCCATTTTCGTGGTAGTGCTTACTGCATCTTTTTTGTAACTAGAAGCAGATGCTAATGTCACTCCATTTGTATCATCAATGAGTTGAGCATAGATTTGTTTATTACTTCTATATACAGACAAACGAGGCAAAGTTGAAGTACCAAAAACTTTCTTTCTAATTCTTCTTTTTATCTTCGACCTTCTTACTAATTTACTAAATGCCATGTTACTTAAGTTTATTTTTTACTTGCTGACTTACCAGCTTTTCTTCTAATATCTTCACCTACGAATCTAATACCTTTTCCTTTGTACGGTTCAGGTTTTCTAAATGATCTGATTTTAGCAGCTACTTGACCAACTAATTGTTTATCAAAAGACTCTAAAGTCACTACTGGAGCTTTACCTTTTTCAGTAAGCGTAGTTAATTTAACTTCAGAAGGAAGTTCGATTATAATAGGGTGAGAATAACCTAATGCAAGTTCAAGTAATTGACCATTTGCATTCGCTCTATATCCAACGCCTAATATTTCTAACTCCTTTTTATACCCTTCGGATACACCAACAATCATGTTATGAATTAAAGAACGGTATAAACCGTGCTTTGCTCTAACAGACGGTGCGTCAGTCTCGCGGCTAAAAGAAATCACATTTCCATCAATAGAAACATTAACTACTGAATTATCAAATTCTTGAGTCAAAGTTCCTTTGGAACCTTTAACGGTAATTATATTACCGTTCAATGTTACTTCTACTCCACTCGGGATTGTAACTGGGGATTTACCTATCCTTGACATTTCTTATTATTAAATACATTATTAATAAACGTAGCAAAGGACTTCTCCTCCTACATTTTCCTTTCTCGCGTCTTTGTCTGAAATTACTCCTCTAGAAGTAGAAAGAATAGCTATACCTAAACCATTCAATACTCTAGGCAATTCAGATGAACTTGAATATTTTCTTAAACCTGGTTTAGAAATTCTAACAATTTTAGTGATTGCAGGAACTCTTGTAGAAGAGTTATATTTTAATGCAATCTTAATTAAACCTTGCTTGTCATCCTCTTCAAAACGAAAGTTAGTGATATAACCTTGATCAAATAAGATCTTAGTCATTGCTTTCTTTGTATTTGAAGCAGGAATTTCAACAATTTTCAAACCTGCGCTTGAAGCATTTCTAATTCTGGTTAAGAAATCCGCTATAGGATCTGTTGTCATATTGTTTCCTATTAAATTACCAACTTGCTTTTTTAACTCCTGGGATCTTACCAGCTAATGCCATTTCTCTGAATGTCACACGAGATATACCGAATTGTCTCATATATCCTCTAGGTCTTCCTGTTAAACCACAACGATTGTGTAATCTAACTTTAGAACCATTTGGTGACATTTTTTGTAATGCTATCATTGCATCCCACTTTTTGCTTAACACTTCTTCGTCTGTGCTAGTAGACTTCAGAATAGCAGTTAACTCAGCTCTTTTCTTAGCTTGAGACGCTACCATTCTTTCTCTTTTGCGCTCACGCGCTTTCATTGATTCCTTTGCCATTTCTTTTTAATTTTTAGTGAATGGAAAACCGAAAGCATCTAATAACGCCTTTCCTTCTTCATCATTTTGAGCAGAAGTTACAAACGTAATATCCATCCCTAAAATCTTATTCACTTTATCAATATCAATTTCCGGGAATATAATGTGTTCTTTTATTCCTAAATTAAAGTTACCTCTACCGTCGAAACCTTTAGGATTAATTCCTTTAAAGTCTCTAGTACGAGGTAAAGAAACAGAAATAAAACGATCAAGAAAATCATACATTCTATCACCACGAAGTGTTACCTTAGTTCCAATTGGCATACCTTTTCTCAATTTAAAATTGGAAATATCCTTTTTAGAAATTGTAGAAACAGCTTTTTGACCAGCAATACGACTTACGTCAGCAATTGCATATTCGATCAATTTTTTATCTGCTACGGCGCCACCAATACCTTGACTGATAACAATTTTTTGAAGTTTAGGAACTCTCATTACTGATTTGAACCCGAACTTTTCAGTAAGTGCAGGAATAATTTCCTGACCATACTTTTCCTTAAGTCTTGGACTATAACTCATTATTTAATCTCCTCTCCTGATTTTTTTGAATAACGAACTAACTTTCCTGCATCGTTCAAACGACGACCGATACGAGAAGCCTCTCCATTAGCAACAACCATCAAATTGGAAATGTGTAATCCCGCTTCCATTTCAACGATGCCACCCTGAGGGTTTGAAGCACTAGGCTTAATATGTTTTTTAACCATATTTAATCCTTCTACTGTAGCACGCTCCTTGTTTCTATCGATAACAAGGACCTTACCTTCCTTACCGCGATTAACGCCACTCAAAATCTTGACGCTATCACCAACTTTAATGTGTAATTTCTTTTGCATAACTTACAAATTTTAAAGTACTTCAGGAGCAAGTGAAACAATCTTCATGTAATTGTTTTCACGAAGCTCACGAGCTACAGGTCCGAAAATACGAGTTCCTCTCATATCACCTTGTGTGTTCAAAATAACAACCGCATTGTCATCAAAGCGGATGTATGAACCGTCGGGACGACGAACTTCTTTTTTAGTTCTCACTACTACTGCCTTGGCAACCTGTCCTTTTTTGACAGCTCCAGAGGGCATTGCACTCTTTATAGCTACGACAATCTTGTCACCTATAGAAGCATATCTACGCTTTGTTCCACCTAATACGCGGATACATAGAACTTCTTTGGCACCTGAATTATCAGCAACTGAAAGTCTTGATTCTTGTTGTATCATTACAAATGATTATTTAGCTCTTTCAATTATTTCAACTAGTCTCCAATTTTTATTCTTGGATAATGGTCTTGTCTCCATAATGCGAACGGTGTCTCCAATATTGCAGTCATCGATTTCATCGTGGGCCACAAATTTAGTGGTTTTTTTGACAAATTTACCATATTTCGGATGTTTTACTTTTCTCAATACAGAAACAACGATTGATTTCTGCATTTTGTTACTTGTAACAACTCCGATTCTTTCTTTTCTTAAATTACGCTTTTCCATAATTAAATCTGCGTTTCACGTTTAGTTAGCTCTGTTTTCAATCGAGCAATGTTTTTTCTAAGTCCTCTAATCTGAAGAGGATTCTCGATAGGAGAAACAGAATGTGATAATTTCATTTTCGCTAATTGCTCTTGTGAACTATTAACACGATTAGTGAGTTCTTCTAACGAAATATTAGTGATGTCTTCTTTTTTCATTTTTTCTTATTTAGAAGGTACTACATAATCATTGCGAACAATGAATTTACATTTCACAGGTAATTTCTGTGCTGCCAAACGCATAGCTTCTTTTGCTATTTCGTAAGGGACACCATCTGCCTCGAATAATATTCTGCCTGGTTTAATAACAGCTACCCAGTGACTTGGAGCACCTTTACCTTTACCCATACGTACTTCAGCTGGTTTTGAAGTTACCGGTTTATCCGGGAAAATTCTAATCCATACCTGACCTTCACGTTTCATATAACGAGTAACAGCGATACGAGATGCTTCGATTTGTCTAGATGTAATCCACGCTGGCTCAAGGCTCTTTAATCCAAAAGATCCAAAAGAAATGGTACTACCTCTTTCGGCTTTACCAGTGTTTCTTCCTTTTTGTGCTTTTCTAAACTTAGTTCTCTTTGGTTGTAACATTTCTAGAATAAATTACAATTATTTCTTTTTTCTTCTACTATTCGACGGCTTACGATTTGAGGGGCCAGAGTTATTACCTCTTCCTGCTGCTGATCTTGATGTCATTCCAACATTAGGTGATAAATCTCTTTTACCGTAAACTTCGCCTTTGCATATCCATACTTTTATACCGAGACGACCATAAGTGGTGTGTGCTTCACTTAAAGCGTAATCGATATCAGCTCTGAACGTATGTAACGGAGTACGTCCATCTTTGTACATTTCTGATCTTGCCATCTCTGCACCGTTTAAACGGCCAGAAATTTTAACTTTTATACCTTCAGCACCCATTCTCATTGTAGAAGCAACCGACATTTTGATTGCTCTACGGAAAGAGATACGTGCTTCAAGTTGACGAGCAATACCATCAGCTACTAATTGCGCATTTAATTCAGGTCTTTTAACCTCAAAAATGTCAATTTGTATTTCCTTTTTAGTTAATTTTTTTAACTCTTCTTTAAGTTTATCAACTTCCTGTCCACCTTTACCGATGATAACACCTGGTCTAGCTGAATGGATAGTAACAGTGATTAACTTTAATGTTCTTTCAATTACAATTTTAGCAATACTTGCTCTTGTTAATCTTGCGGAAAGATACTTACGTATTTTGTCATCCTCAATGATTTTGTCCTTGTAATCGTTTCCTCCATACCAGTTAGACTCCCATCCGTGAATGAAACCTAATCTATTTCCAATTGGATTCGTTTTTTGTCCCATTTGTCTTATTAATTTAAGCCATCAACAATGATGGTAACGTGGTTTGATCTCTTTCTGATTCTATGCGCTCTACCTTGAGGTGCAGCTTGAATTCTCTTAAGCATTGCCGCGCTATCAACTTTAATAGTTTTAACTACCAAGTTAGCGTCTTCAATGTTTTGTCCTTCATTCTTCTGTTCCCAATTAGCAATTGCAGAACGAAGTAAAGTTTCAAGACTTTTAGAAGCAAACTTAGCATTATGTTGCAAAATATTTAGAGCCTTGTTTACTTCAACTCCCCTTATAAGATCTGCAACTAATCTCATCTTTCTTGGAGCGATTGTGGAATTTCTTAAAATAGCAATTGCTGTTTTAGCTTTATCCTCTTTCAATCTTAGCGCTCTTTCTTTTTTTCTAACACCCATTGCACTCTATATTTATCTCTTTTTATTCTTTCTATCTGCACCATGTCCACGGAAATTTCGAGTTGGCGCAAATTCTCCTAACTTGTGACCTACCATATTCTCTGTACAGAAAACAGGTATGAATTTATTTCCATTATGAACTGCGAATGTCAACCCTACCATCTCTGGCATAATTGTAGACGAACGTGACCAAGTCTTAATAACACTTTTGTTATTACCAGCAGCCTCATCCACTCTCTTTAACAGTTTATAATGTATAAACGGTGGTTTTTTTAATGATCTACTCATGCTCTATTTTTTTCTTTTGGAAATAATTAAACTATTTGAATACTTCTTCTTAGAACGTGTTTTGTAACCTTTAGCAGGCATTCCGTTACGAGATCTTGGATGACCTCCAGAAGATTTACCTTCACCACCTCCCATAGGGTGATCAACAGGATTCATTACAACACCTCTAACACGAGGTCTTCTTCCTAACCATCTTGAACGTCCTGCTTTACCAGAAACGACTAAAGAATGTTCAGAATTAGATACAGATCCAATAGTTGCCATACATGTAACTAAAATCATTCTAGTTTCACCAGAAGGCATTTTTACAATAGCATAACGATTATCTCTTGCATTCAATTGAGCATAAGAACCAGCTCCACGAGCAATAGCTCCACCTTTACCAGGATTTAATTCAATGTTATGAATTACAGTACCTAACGGAATATCACTTAAGAATAAAGCGTTTCCTACGTTAGGCTCAGCATTTTTTCCAGAAACTACTGTATCTCCTACTTTAAGTCCTTCCGGAGCAATAATGTAGCGTTTTTCTCCATCAGCATAATACAAAAGCGCAATACGTGCAGTTCTATTTGGATCATACTCAATAGAGTGTACAGTAGCAGGAACATCCTGCTTGTCTCTTTTAAAATCAATGATACGGTATTTTTTCTTATGACCTCCTCCCATGTATCTCATGGTCATCTTACCGTCATTGTTACGTCCACCACTTCTACTATTACGTGCTCCTGTAACTAAACTCTTTTCAGGTTTAGAAGCAGTAATTTCGTCGAATGTACTGTTTACTTTGTGTCTTTGCCCTGGAGTTGTAGGCTTGAATTTTTTAAGACCCATTACTTAAAATTAAAGGTTATTAAACAAATCTATCGTTTCTCCATCTGCAACAGTAACCACGGCTTTTTTCCATGGATTGTTTGGTTGCAAAACGACACCTCTATTAGTGTATTTAACAGAGGATTTACCACCGCCATATATCATTGTACGTACATCAACAACGTTAACTCCGTACATCCTTTCGACAGCTTTTTTAATTTCTAACTTATTTGCCTTTCTTTCTACTTTAAAAGTAAAGCGATTACTTTGCTCACTTTGCAAAGTTGCTTTCTCGGTAATTAAAGGCTTTATTATACAATTTGTCATTATCTTAATTAATTAAGAATATTTTCAATAACTTCAATCGAACTTTCTGCTAAAAGAATCTTTTTAGCATTCAAAATATCATATGTGTTAACTGATTCTGCAGTAACAACTTTCACTTTCTTCAAATTTTTGGAAGACAAATATACGTTATCGTTTTGAGATCCTAAAATAAAAAGCAACTTTTCGTTAGTTAATTCTAAACTATCTACAAAACTGATGAACGCTTTTGTTTTTGGAGAATCAAAATTGAAATCCTCAACAATTAACAAATCATCTGATTTTACTTTATAAGAAAGTGCTGATTTACGTGCTAATCTTTTCACCTTAACATTCAGTTTAAAACTGTAATCTCTTGGTTTTGGACCGAATATTCTCGCACCACCAACAATAGTTCCAGACTTAATACTACCAGCACGAGCGCCACCAGTACCTTTCTGCTTCTTAATCTTTCTAGTAGAACCTGAAAGTTCTGATCTTTCTTTAGACTTATGAGTTCCTTGACGACGATTTGCTAAGTGTTGTTTAACATCTAAATAAATAGCGTGGTCATTAGGTTCAATACCAAAGATTCCTTCTGAAAGGGCAACTTTCTTAGTTGTCGCTTTACCTGATTGATTTAATACTTTTACTTCCATCTTACTTCTTGATTAAAACGGTTGAACCTTTTGCGCCAGGAACAGATCCTTTAACAATTAACAAATTCTTCTCTGTCAAAACTTTTAATACTAACAAGTTGTCAATTTGAACTTGTTTGTTTCCAGTTTGACCCGCCATTCTCATTCCTTTAAATACTTTTGCAGGATATGATGCTGCTCCGATAGAACCTGGAGCTCTTAGACGATTATGTTGACCATGAGTCGCTTGACCTACGCCACCAAAATTATGTCTCTTAACAACACCTTGAAAACCCTTTCCTTTAGAATAGCCGCATACGTCAACGTATTCGCCTTCTTGAAAGATCTCAGCTGTAACAACATCTCCTAGATTTAAATCCAATTCAAAACCTTTGAACTCGGCTAACTTAGATTTTGGAGTCGTTTTTGCTTTACTAAAATGACCTTTTAAAGGATTAGGTGTGTTGGATTCTTTTCTGTCTCCAAAACCTAACTGGATCGCTTCGTATCCATCTTTATCTTGTGTCTTTACTTGTGTAACAACACAAGGACCTGCTTCTATAATTGTGCATGGTGTTGCCTTACCCTCGGCACTATAGATGCTAGTCATTCCTACTTTTCTACCAATAATTCCCGGCATACTTTATTAATTTATTGATTAATTTACTTACACTTTAATTTCAACATCTACTCCACTTGGAAGCTCTAATTTCATAAGAGCGTCAACTGTTTTAGATGATGAACTATATATGTCTAACAATCTTTTGTATGAACACAATTCAAATTGCTCACGCGCTTTTTTGTTAACGTGTGGAGACTTTAAAACGGTGTAAATACGCTTGTGAGTTGGTAATGGAATTGGTCCACTAACAATAGCACCTGTTGACTTTACTGTCTTAACAATCTTTTCAGCAGACTTATCTACTAAGTTATGATCGAAAGATTTTAATTTTATTCTTATTTTTTGACTCATCTGTACAAAAATTAATTTTTATTACCATTTACTTTAGCAATAACATCAGCTGCAGTACTTGCTGGTGCTTCTGCGAAGTGAGAAAATTCCATTGAAGAGTTAGCTCTACCTGATGATAATGTACGTAACTGTGTAACATATCCAAACATTTCAGATAAAGGAACGTCTGCTTTAATAACTTTAGCTCCGTGCTTATCATCCATACCTTTCATCATACCACGACGACGGTTTAAGTCACCAACGATATCACCCATGTTCTCTTCAGGTGTAACAACCTCCAACTTCATGATTGGCTCTAATAAGATAGGACGGCATTTCTTCAACGCCTCACGATATGCCATTTTAGCACATACCTCAAAAGAAAGAGAGTCAGAGTCAACTGCGTGGAAAGAACCATCTAATAATTCAACCACCATAGCTTCAATTGGATATCCTGCCAATACACCGTTTTTCATAGATTCCTTGAATCCTTTCTCTACTGATGGAATAAATTCTTTTGGAATGTTACCTCCTTTAATAGAGTTGATAAACTGAAGACCTGATTTCTCCTCGTCACTTTGTGGTGAAACTTTAACGTAAATATCAGCGAACTTACCACGTCCACCAGATTGCTTTTTGTACACCTCACGATGCTCAATGCTTCCAGTAATTGCTTCACGGTAAGATACCTGTGGAGCTCCTTGGTTTACTTCAACCTTAAATTCACGTCTCAAACGATCGACAATAATATCTAAGTGAAGCTCACCCATTCCAGAAATAATTGTTTGACCAGTTTCGTCGTCTGTCTTCACTTGGAATGTTGGATCCTCTTCTGCTAATTTATTTAAGCCGTTAGAAAGTCTATCTGCATCCGCTTGTGTTTTAGGCTCAATTGCTATTCCAATTACAGGATCTGGGAAGTCCATCGACTCTAATTGAATAACATGACCTTCTGCACAAAGTGTATCTCCTGTCTTGATGTCTTTAAATCCAACAACTGCTCCAATATCACCAGCACCCAATTCATCAATTTGAATTTGTTTGTTGGCACGCATTTGAAAGATTCGTGAAATACGCTCTTTATTATTTGTACGAGAGTTAATAATATAAGAACCTGCAGGCAATTTACCTGAATAAGCTCTTACAAAGCACAAACGTCCAACGAAAGGATCGGTAGCAATTTTAAATGCTAATCCTGCGAATGGAGCATCATAACCTACTTTAACTTCAATTTCTTCTTCTGTATCAGGATTAACACCTTTAATTGCATCCACCTCAATAGGAGAAGGAAGTAAAGCCATTACGTTATCCAACATTGCTTGAACACCTTTGTTTTTAAAAGATGAACCACACATCATTGGAACTACTTTACCAGAAATTGTAGCTTGACGTAAAGCTGCAAGAATTTCATCTTCAGAAATTGAAGCTGGATCCTCAAAATACTTTTCCATCAATGTATCATCGAACTCCGCTACCGCTTCTAAAAGCATTTCACGGTGATGTTTTGCTTCTTCCAGCATATCTGCAGGAATTTCTACTTCTTTAAAAGTCATTCCTTTATCCTCTTCATTCCAAACCATTCCACGGAAGTTGATTAAATCAACTACTCCTGTAAAATGATCTTCAGCACCAATTGGTAATTGAAGTGGTAAAGCATAACTACCTAACATTTCTTTTACTTGCTTACAAACATTTAAGAAGTCAGCGCCTTGACGGTCCATTTTATTAACGAATCCAAGACGAGGTACATTATAATTGTTTGCTAATCTCCAGTTTGTCTCTGATTGAGGTTCAACACCATCAACTGCAGAAAACAAAAACACTAAACCATCTAAAACACGTAAAGAACGATTCACCTCAACTGTAAAGTCAACGTGTCCCGGTGTGTCAATGATATTAACGTGATATGATTCACCTCTATAAGGCCAATTTACTGAAACAGCAGCAGAGGTAATTGTAATTCCTCTTTCTTGCTCTTGAGCCATCCAGTCAGTAGTTGCTCCACCTTCGTGAGTTTCACCTAACTTATGATTTACTCCAGAATAAAATAAAATTCGCTCTGTTGTTGTTGTTTTACCAGCATCAATGTGAGCAGCAATTCCAATATTTCTTGTGTATTTAAGATCTCTTCCCATAATTTCCTATTAAAATCTAAAATGAGAAAATGCCTTATTCGCTTCAGCCATACGAAGTGTATCTTCTTTCTTTTTGAAAGCAGCACCTTCTTCTTTTGCAGCAGCAACAATTTCAGCAGCTAGTTTCCCAGCCATTGTTTTTTCGTTTCTTTTTCTAGAATAACCAATTAACCATTTCATAGCTAATGAACTCTTTCTTCCTTCTCTTACAGGAGTAGGGATTTGGAAAGTAGCTCCTCCAACACGACGGCTACGAACCTCTACAGATGGAGTGATATTCTCTATTGCTTTTTTAAACGTTTCCAACCCTGTTGTGTCTTCCACTTTAGAATCTACGATGTCAATTGCTTCGTAGAAAATCTTAAACGCCAAACTCTTCTTTCCATCATACATCAAGTTGTTTACAAACTTCGTTACTTGAACGTCGTTAAACTTTGAATCTGGAAGAATGGCGATTTCTTTTGCTTTTCTTCTTCTCATTTTTTTAAAGCTTTATTTAATTATTTCTTAGCTTTTGGTCTCTTAGCTCCATACTTAGATCGTGCTTGTTTTCTACCTTCAACGCCAGCAGTATCTTCTGCTCCACGGACGATGTGGTAACGTACACCTGGAAGGTCTTTCACTCTACCTCCTCTCACTAATACTAATGAGTGTTCCTGTAGATTGTGTCCTTCACCTCCAATGTAAGCATTCACTTCCTTACCATTTGTTAATCGAACCCTTGCAACTTTACGCATCGCTGAGTTCGGTTTTTTAGGAGTAGTGGTGTAAACCCTTACACATACCCCTTTGCGCTGTGGACAAGAATCAAGAGCGGCTGATTTGCTCTTATTTACTGCTTGTACGCGTCCTTTTCTGACCAATTGTTGTATCGTTGGCATACTTTTACTTAATTTATTTCAATAAACTTTTAACCCAAAAACTACATTTGGGGGTGCAAATATATGATTATATTTTTATTTATAATCTATAATCAACAAATTTATGTTGATATTTTTAATATTAAATGATTTCATCCGTCTCAGTAAAGTCAATCCCGTAGTCTTTCAACTCGCTTAGAATCGGCTCATAGACTTCTTTTAACAAAGGTCTTAATACTCCTTTTGTTTTAATTTTTCCCGCTAAAATATTTTTTACACAGATCGCGATTGGTAACCCAACGGTGTTTGCCATTGCTGTCCTATCTTGATCTACTCCTAAATGCACCATTGAAGCGATGACTCTATGTTTTTCTTTATTATAAGAATATTCAAACTCGTGATACATCACAAGCATATCCTTGTCTTCTGGTGCCAATTTCCATTTTCTGGATAATATCACCTCTAATAATTGAGCAGGTGATGCATTTGGTAAACCAATAGGCTGGGAGTCATCGAAAAATCCTAGCCATTCAATTTTATCGAAGGTATTCTTATCTTTTTTAGTGAAATACTTCTCAAGCTTACGCTCTACACTAATTTCTTCTTTATAAGGTAGAAAAGCATTTAAAAAAGCTCTCGGTGTCAATAATTCGGAGTGCTCCATACTAAATGAATCATCTGTTAATCCTAATTGAACAAAAATATCCCAAGCTTTACAATAACCAACTCTTCGTAATGTTCCTCTGTAAATAGTAGGGATATTATCCAAACCATATATTTTTCGGTATTGTAATGAGTTCCTATTTGCATATCCTTCAAAATCGCCATAACCAGAAATAGTCATTTGATCCAAACGACTAAATAATTGACCATAAGGTATGTATTTATATTGATTTTGTTCAATAAACTGTGAAGCGCTACCTTGTCCAGCTACGACAACATTACGTGGATTCCAAGTGAATTTATAATTCCATGGGTTATTATCTGATTCCGGAGCAATAAGACCTCCACAGAAGGACTTAAAACTTGTTATTGTGGCGTTTTTACTTCTTAACTCATCCAATATTTTACACGCACTCATATGATCAATTCCTGGATCTACTCCAATTTCATTCATAATACAAATGTCGGCTTCAATCGCCTTATCATGAAGTGCTTCCATTTCTTTACTAACGTACGAAGGAGTAATCAAGTCTTTTTTCAAATCCACACAATCTTCTGCCACTTCAATATGAAAACGTGCTGGCAACATACTTATAACGATGTCTGACTTTTTAATCTGGTTTCTCCGCATTCTTTTGTTTAACGCATCGAAATTCAGAGGAAAAACACCCTTCAATCCCTTTACCTTGTTCTTTAACACTTCAAAATTCTGATCTACAACATTTATATGCCAATCGTATCTTTCAGAATTAGAAGATAGGTAATGAATAAGTGAATTACTCGAAAAACCTGCCCCTAAAATCAATATTGTTTGCATAATTGCTTTTAAATAAAAGAATGTAAAAATATAAAACTTTAAAGGTTAAGTGGCCAAATAATCAATAAATAACAAAGCTTTTTTTACAAACAAGTGTTCGGTAAAAACAAAAGAATTATCTTTGTACCTCAAAAAAGGAATATTATGTCCGCAGGAGTTAAGATTTTTTCAGGAAGAGCGTCTATTAGTTTGGCTAACAAAATAGCTGCTAATTATGGTGTCTCATTAGGAGATGTCAAGGTAACTGATTTTTCAGATGGTGAATTTCAACCGTCTTTCGAAGAAACTGTAAGAGGTCAAGATGTCTTCTTAATACAGTCTACAATGCCGCCGACTGAGAACCTTTTTGAACTTCTTTTAATGATAGATGCAGCTAAAAGAGCATCGGCCAGAAAAATTATTGTTGTCATTCCTTACTTTGGATTTGCACGCCAAGATAGAAAGGATAAACCACGGGTTGCTATTGGTTCTAAATTAGTGGCTAATATGCTAATGGTTGCTGGAATTGATAGAATCATTACGATGGATTTACATGCAGATCAAATTCAAGGTTTCTTTGAGGTTCCCGTTGACCATTTATATGCTTCAACTATTTTTTACCAAGAAATTTTAAATCTGAAGCTGGATAATGTTATCATGGCGGCTCCAGATGCTGGAGGAGCTAAGAGAGCAAACTCTTATGCAAAGAAATTGAATACTACCTTGGCAATGTGCCACAAACATAGAAAAAAACCAAACGAAGTTGCTGAGATGACTTTAATTGGAGACGTAGAAGGTAAAAATGTAATCTTGGTAGATGATATGTGTGATACTGCTGGAACCTTAACAAAGGCAGCAGATTTGTTTATGGAAAAAGGAGCCTTGGCTGTTTATGCATTCTGTACACATGCCATCTTATCAGGCCCAGCATATGAGAGAATTGAAAATTCAAAACTGACAAAATTGTACGTTACGGACACTATACCGTTAAAACAACAAAGTACAAAAATAGAAGTTTTGTCTGTAAGTGAGTTATTTGCTAGTGTCATTAAATGTGTTGTTGATGACGAGTCTATAAGTTCACATTTTATAATATCGTAAATTAATAAATAAAAATAAATAACATGAAAGTAGCTTCATTGAGCGGTTCTCTAAGAGAGAGCGTAGGGAAAAAGAGCGCAAAGCAATTACGTGCGAACGATAGAGTTCCATGTGTTCTTTATGGCCAAGGGAAACAAATTCATTTTTCAGCAAAAAGTACTGAAATTGATAAAATCGTTTTCACTCCATTTGTTTACAAAGTTGAAATAGATATCGATGGTGAAAAAGTTTCTGCTATCATCCAAGATCTTCAACAAAATCCTTTAACTGGAAAAGTAAGACACATCGACTTTTTAAGACTCGACAGTAAAACTCCAGTTAAGATTGGTTTACCGATTAAATTGAACGGAACAGCACAAGGTGTATTGTCAGGAGGTAAAATTTCAACTCCTTTTAGAAGATTGACAGTATTAGGTTTACCTGATGCTTTACCTGACTTTATTGATGTTAATGTTACTAAATTAAAGATTGGTCAAGCTATTCGTGTTGGTGAAATCAACATTGATGGTTTAACATTCTTAGATCCTCACAACGCGGTAGTAGTCGCTGTTAGAATGTCTCGTGGCGCTGTTAAAGATGCTGATGATAATGATGATAGCACAGACGAAGATGCTGAAGCAACTGAAGCAGAGAAAACAGAAGAATAAAACTAAAAAATTGGTTTAAAAAAGGGACATGATATCATGTCCCTTTTTTTATGCATCCTTTTTTTTAAATAGAATGTTTCGTTTTTTCAATCATTGTAGATAGAAAATCTCTTGCTCTAAAAAGTTGCGCTTTTACGGTACCTAAAGGAAGATTTAAAGTATCGGCAATTTCTTCATAACTCAACTCTTCAAAATAGCGTAATTCTACTAACTCTCGATATCTTGGTTTCAGCTTAGTTACTAAATCACGCATGTGTTTTACTTTTTGCTGATGGATAATTTCTTCTTCAGGTGTCATATTGGACGCTTTGGCTTCTACATATATAACCTCACCATCACTGGTAGTATAGCCTGTATCCATAGACGTAACTTTAATTCTCTTTTTTCGGATAAAGTCAATACAATTATTGGTTGCAATTTTGAATAGCCACGTACTAAAAGCATAGTCTTGAGAATATTGTCCTAATCGATTAAATGCTTTTCCAAAAGCTTCAATTGTTAAATCTTCCGCATCTTCTGTACTTCTCACCATCTTTATAATAGTGTGATATACAGAATCACGATAATGCCCCATTAGTAAAGTGTAAGCCATTTGCTCTCCTGAGAGCGCTCTTTGAATCAATTCGTAATCTCTTTTTCCCTTATCTGACAAGGTCTTAGTTACTTCCATTTCTGTAAACGTGTATTACTCGAATTAATAAATATAAATGACGTTACTAACATATATGCAGTCTCCCACAAAGGAAATAGTAATGCAAAATTCAGTACTTTCAATTGATTGAAATTCAATGCGAAAACAAACCATTTAAATAGTAAAATTCCTCCAAAAATTAACAAAGAAACGCCATTGTATTCCGTGTTAAAAGTCAAAGTAACAAATAAAACAACCGTTAACAACCAGCTCATATTGTAAATTCCTAACAACAGTTTCTTAATAACATTGTAACGCGGTGATGCCTTGAAATGTCTTTGCTTTTGTCGTATCCAATCACCCCAAGTCTCTTTTGCATCTGAATAACACCACGTTGACTCATTAGTTTCAATGACAATATTATTCTTTTTCGCTGCCTCTTGTAAAAACAAATCATCATCTCCGGAAATAATAGAATAATGACTTTTAAATCCTTTTGTTTGAGTGAATAATTCTTTGGTATATGAAAAGTTTCTTCCTACACTCATATAAGGTATGTGTGATAAGGCATACGAAAAGTAGTTGATAGCAATATACGTTGCCTCTAATCGAGAAAACCAATTTAAGAAACCTTTTGTCTTATTCATTGGAGCGTATCCCACTACCATTTCAACTTCTTCCTTCACATAATTTGATGCAACTATTTTGAGCCATTGGTTAGAAGATGGTTTGCAATCAGCATCGGTTAAAACTAGGATGTCATTTTTAGCTGCTTTTACACCTATTGATAACGGGAACTTCTTCCCCATTCTTAAATGTGAACTTCGTTGTACATTTACCACTCGAACATTTGGATAATGCAATTGAAATGCACGCATCACATCAATAGTATTATCCGTAGACATATGATTCACTAGTATCACTTCAAAATTGGGATAATCCTGTTCGACAATCGATTGCAAGTTATTCAGTAAATTCTCTTCTTCATTCCGACAACAAATGATAACTGAAATTGATTTTGAAAAATTTTCTTGCTCTTTATTTTTATATAGTGCAAAACGTATATATATCAATGAGACATATAAAAACTGAATGAAACACACAGCACAGAAGAGATAAAACGTAAAAGTAGCGAATGAATTTTCAAACGAAGGGCTAAAACACATCTTTTATAAGATTTCTACAAAGATGAGGTTCTTCAATAATTCACATTATCTTTGCAGTCATTATTTATCAACAAAGATATGCACTTTGAACTAGAATTAACAGATTCAAATAGTAACGCAAGAGTAGGGAAATTAACAACTGATCACGGAGAGATTCAGACGCCTATATTTATGCCCGTTGGGACAGTAGGTTCCGTAAAAGGAGTGCATCAGCATGAATTAGAAAATGATATTAAAGCACAAATAATATTAGGAAATACGTATCATCTATTTTTCCGTCCAGGAATTGACACACTTGAAGCTGCAGGAGGTCTCCATCAATTTATGAATTGGAAAAAACCAATTCTCACAGATTCAGGTGGTTTTCAAGTATATTCTCTCTCAAAATCTCGAAAGATAACAGAGGAAGGTGTTCGTTTTCAATCCATTTATGATGGTTCATATCACTTTTTCACGCCTGAATATGCTATGGATGTGCAACGCATAATAGGTGGTGACATTATCATGGCTTTCGATGAGTGCACGCCTTATCCATGTGATTATAGATATGCTAAAAATTCGATAAATATAACCCATCAATGGCTAGATAGATGTATTAATCAATTTAAAAATACAGACTCAAAATACGGTTATGAGCAAGCGCTATTTCCAATTGTTCAAGGTAGCGTCTATAAAGATTTACGAAAAGAATCGGCCGAATATATAGCATCTAAAGATATGTTTGGTAATGCTATTGGTGGATTATCCGTCGGTGAACCAGAGGAAGAGATGTATGCAATGACGGAATTAGTCACTGAGATACTACCCAAAGAAAAACCACGTTACTTGATGGGAGTGGGAACGCCATGGAATATTCTAGAAGCAATTGCTCGAGGTATTGACATGTTTGATTGTGTCATGCCATCAAGAAATGCGCGCCATGGATTATTGTTTACATGGGAAGGAACTATTAATATTAAAAATAAGAAATGGGAAAAGGATTTCACACCGCTTGATAGCTTAGGGAAAACGTATGTCGACAGTACATATTCAAAAGCCTATTTACGGCATTTGATTAAGGTAAATGAGTATCTTGGTATTCAGATTGCCACAATTCACAATTTAGGATTTTACTTAGATTTAGTAACTGAAGCTAGAAAGCATATCCTAGATGGAACATTTACAACATGGAAAAATCAAGTAATTCCAAGACTTAAAGAACGATTATAAAGTAAATGCTGAAGAAGTATGACAAGTACATTTTAAAAAAGTTTCTCACAACTTTTTTCTTCATTCTGGGAGTGATTATGCTCCTAGCTATTGTATTTGATATATCTGAAAAACTAAAAGATTTTATTGAAAAACAAGCTCCCTTAAGTGAGATCATTTTTGTCTACTATGTTAACTTTATTGTCTTTTACGGAAATACTTTTTCCTCTCTAATTGTCTTTATAACCGTCATTTGGTTTACATCGAAAATGGCACAAGATTCTGAGATTATCCCCATGTTATTTAGTGGAAAACCTTTCTCTAGAATACTTCGCCCTTACATGATGGGAGCTTTTATATTGGCTACTTTATCATTTGTCTTAAATCATTTTATTGTCCCTCGTTCCAATGAATCGCGCTTAAGGTTTGAAGAACGGTATTATCGGAATGATTTGTACATCAATAATTTCATTGCTGAATTTCCAGACAACACCATTATTTATTTTGACAATTACTCCCAGGAAACGCAAACAATTGCCAACTTGCATATTGAAAAATGGTCACCCGATAATAAAATAGAAAAATACATACAAGCAAGTGGTGCTACTTATGATGGTAAAACTAAAAAGTGGAAACTCAGTAATTATTTCATTCGAAATGTTCTGAGTAACAGTAAAGACATTGTTCCTGATAGAATAAAAGCAGGAATTCAATATGATACTATCCTACCTTTCAATTTAAAAGATATTGCGGTAAGAGACAATGTCTCGGAGGCGATGACCTATACACAACTAAAAGAATTTATCCAGTCGGAGAAGGCAAAAGGAAATCCTGGCTATGTCAATTTCGAGATAGAGCTCCACCGAAGAACCTCCTACCCTTTTGCCACATTCATCCTTACCTTAATTGGTTTCGCGGTTTCATCGCAGAAAAAACGCGGTGGTATTGGGTTAAATATTGCCATAGGTTTAGGGTTCGCATTTATCTATATTTTCTCAATGAAAGTCACGACGGTAGCCGCTATTAATGTTGGACTGCCAACTATTTTAGCCGTCTGGATTCCTAATTTAATTTTCCTAATAATAGGACTAATTTTATATCGTTTAGCACCAAAATAAAAAATAATAGGGCTGAAAAAAGACAATTAATTAGTCCAATCTTTTTTTACTTTTCTCTTGCAATAAGTCAAAAGTTTTATTAAATTTAGTTTAAACCTATATAATTAAACCATGTTAGTAAAGACTTTTGGAAGTGCCGTAAGCGGCATTGACGCAACGATTATCACCATTGAAGTAAATGTAAGTCAGGGCATTAACTTTCATCTTGTTGGACTACCTGATAGTGCCATCAAAGAAAGTCAGCAACGTATAAAAGCAGCGCTGAAAAACAATGACTTTAAATATCCTGGCAAAGAAATCACAGTTAATCTCGCTCCTGCTGATATTCGCAAAGAAGGTTCCTATTATGACTTAGCAATCGCACTCGGAATATTAGCTGCAAGCGATCAGTTGAATGAAAATCTCTTAAAAGAGTATATTGTAATTGGAGAGTTATCATTAGATGGTTCGATACAACCTGTCAAAGGCGTTTTACCCATTGCTATTGCCGCGAAAGAAAATGGATTCAAAGGCGTGATTATTCCGACTGCGAATATAAAGGAAGCAGCAGTTGTTAGCGATTTAAACGTTATCGGTGTAGAAACCATTCGACAAGTCGTCGATTTTTTAAATTCAACTATTGAAATCGCTCCTTTTCATATTGACGTAAACAAAGAGTTCAATCGAATGCTCGATGTTTTTGAATTAGATTTTAAAGATGTAAAGGGGCAATTAAGTATCAAACGGGCTTTTGAAATCGCAGCAGCAGGCGGACATAATCTCTTATTAATTGGACCTCCTGGGGCGGGGAAATCCATGCTTGCAAAAAGATTACCGACCATTTTACCACCACTAACACTAGATGAATCACTCGAAACAACAAAGATTCATAGTGTTGCTGGAAAAGTACAAAAAGACAATGGACTCATTACTAAAAGGCCTTTTCGCAAACCTCATCATACTATTTCTGATGTAGCATTGGTCGGCGGCGGAACATATCCGAAACCGGGAGAAATTTCATTAGCACATAATGGTGTCTTATTTTTAGATGAATTACCTGAATACAAGCGTTCTGTTCTTGAAGTATTACGCCAACCCTTAGAAGAGCGAACAGTAAGTATTTCAAGAGCAAAATCATCCGTCGAATATCCTGCTGGATTTATGTTGGTCGCTGCAATGAACCCTTGCCCTTGTGGTTATTACAATCATCCTGAAAAAAAATGTGTTTGTCCTCCTGGAACGGTTCAAAAATACCTAAACAAAATATCAGGTCCACTCCTCGATCGCATTGATTTACACATTGAAGTCGTTCCTGTTGGATTCCAAGAATTAGCATATCATCAACCTACAGAAGGAAGTTTCGAAATAAGAAATAGAGTAATCGAAGCACGAGAATTTCAATCTAAACGATTTAAAAATTCACCAGCAATTCATTGTAATGCTCAAATGGGAACAAAAGAAATTAAACAATATTGCACAATTGATGACACTTCCTATCAGTTACTGAAGAAAGCAATGGATCACTTAGGGCTTTCGGCTCGTGCTTATGATCGAATTTTAAAAGTTGCTCGTACGATTGCCGATCTGTCAAAAGAAGAAGTAATTTTGCCAAATCACATTGCTGAGGCAATTCAGATGCGTAATTTAGATCGAGATAATTGGGCAAGTGGAAATTGATAAGATATTCATTAACTGACATAAATTAAATCACTATCTTTGCCTTTTTATTACTATTTGTTAAATTTAATCAAAATGATTCGTCGGTTTTTATCCCTTTTCTTAATCCTTTCACCTGTTTTTTTAATAGGACAGACAATTCAGCCACCTGTTTTATCAGAAGAGTCTGGATTTTATTCAACTGATTTTTACTTAAAAATATCACATCCTGATTCGACTGTAAGAATACTCTTCACAATAGATGGTTCTGATCCTAAAATTGAAAATTTGGCAGGAAAGGAATGGAATTATAAGACGGTGTATAAAACAAGTCCTGTAGATACTTTAGGTCATTTACTTCAAGATACGATGTGGACGTATGAGTATTCCGATTCCATTCACATTTACGATAGGTTAACAGAACAAGGTATTACTTCTCAAATTACCACCTCAGTGTATAATCACTTTCTTCCTAGTGGTAATGTATTCAAAGGAAGAGTAATAAGAGTTGTAGCTTATTTAGACAATGAATACAGTCCAATTATCACTAAAAACTATTACGTCACTCCCGATGGAACGAATAGATATACTTTTCCTGTTATATCATTGAGTATGGATAATGATAAAATGTATGGTTATGAAGCTGGATTAAATGTACCAGGAGTTAAGTTTGATGATTGGCGGAACGAAAATCCTACAGAACCTTTTTTCGTAGATGCTCCTGCAAACTATAAAAACAAGAGTTCTTCTTCTGAATTCCAAGTACATTTCTCATATATAAAAGAAGGGCAAGAAATCTTAAATCATTATACTGGTTTTAGACTTAATGGAAACTCTACGCTCTTCTACCCCAATAGAGCCTTTCGATTATATGCTAAATCAGATTATGGAACAAAAAGCTTTAACACTAATTTCTTTGAAGGGAATCCTCATAATAAATTTAAGCGATTAATCCTTAGAAATTCTGGAAATGACAATGACAGAACCTTCTTTAGAGACTCTTATATTCAGTATTTAGCAAAGAATTTGAATTTCTGTATCCAAGAAAGTCAACCCGTTATATTATTCATAAATGGAGAATATGATGGTATTCGGAATCTTCGTGATAAATATGATTCAAAATACTTTGATCGTGTTTTTAATATATCAGAGGATTCTTTGGATTATCTTGAAAATGACGGTATTGTAGATGAAGGAGATAGCATCTTCTACACTCAAATGATGGACTTCTTTAAGAATAACTCATTGGAAGATCAATCTAACTATGAAGCGGCCTTAAACTATTTGGACCCTATCAATTTTACAGATTATTATATCACGAATATATTTATCGCCAACGATGACTGGCCACATAACAACAACAAATATTGGAGAAAAAGAGTACCTTATGATTCAACCGCTACTTATGGCCATGATGGCAGATTTAGATGGGTTTTAAAGGATACGGATCATGGATACGACTTAAGTGAAACAAACAGACATAAACTGAACATGATTAAATGGGTTACTCGAGTATTAGATGCGAGTGAACCTGATGCTGAGTTTTACAATAATTCAACATTAATAATGAGAAAGCTTTTGGAAAATGAAAGTTATAAAAACTACTTCATAAATAGATTTGCAGACTTATTAAATACCACTTTTACTCAGGAAAGAGCATTTGATATAATTGAACAGTTTAAGAATAAATACCAACCTGAGATAGAAGAAAATAGTTTAAGATGGAATAATTTCTCTCCAGTACAATCAAAATGGGAGGAATATGTGGATGTATTAAATCATTTTGCGTTAAACAGACCATATTATCAAAGACAACACTTGATAGAAGAGTTTAATTTAGACGGTCTTTACGATGTCTTTTTAGATGTTTCGGATACAATGCATGGTTATGTCCACTTAAATACAATTGACATTCTTTCCACAACTGATGGAATTAATGAAATGCATTATCTATGGACAGGTAAATATTTCAAGAATGTACCTATTCAATTTACTCCCCTAGCGAAACAAGGATACAAATTTAGCCATTGGTCAGGCGAGATTAGCGATACCGTTGCCGTTCAAAATGTAACGTTGAATAAGGATATTTATTTAAAAGTCAATTTTGTTTTAAAAGATACAAGTGACTCTTTAGCTACTCATACAAACACTATGGATGACATTAAAATCTTTCCAAATCCATTCGGAGATAAAATAAATGTTTTGGTAGATGCTTATGAGGGAGAATATTCAGTTTATTCCATTGAAGGAAGACAATTAAAGCACAATACATTTAACGCTTCTTTAATTAATTTGGAAGACCTTCCTAAAGGAGTATTTATTCTTGAAATCAACACTGGAAAATCTGTTTATAGAAAGCAAATTATAAAACAGTAAGATTACAATCAATTAATCAAAAGCACAATCAGCAGAACACTGTTGTTTGTGCTTTTTTTTTATATAATCTAGATATATCCCTGTAATTCCATATTGAAATGAGACCATTCGAAGGAAGTCATTTTTAAAAACTCCAAAAGTTCATTTTCAATTCTATAAGTAGGCGGTGTTAAAATTCATGAAAAGAGCCTGTTTCGTTGGAAAAAATTCACTTTTTACAGCTTACCTTTGATTAAATTGATACTTTTGTAAACGAATTAAAAGATAGTTATCATGAGTAATTTTGATGTTGCAATTATAGGTTCTGGACCAGGCGGATATGTGGCTGCTTTGAGATGCGCACAATTAGGATTAAAAACAGCTTTAATAGAGAAATACAATACCTTAGGTGGAACATGTCTAAATGTAGGTTGCATTCCCTCGAAGGCAATGTTAGATTCAACGGAGCATTTTTACAACGCTACGCACAATTTTGAAGCACACGGAATTAAAACGGGAAAAATAACAGCTGACATCACTAAAATGGTGGAGAGAAAGGCAGAAGTTGTTTCTCAAACATGTAATGGCATCAAATTCTTGATGGACAAGAACAAAGTGACTGTTTATTATGGTTGGGGTTCTTTTAAATCAAAAAATCAAATTAGTATCAAAGCAGATGATAAAGAAGAAGTCATCGAAGCTAAAAATATCATTATCGCAACTGGGTCTAAACCAAACTTTTTCCCAGGAATGGAGCCAGATAAAAAGCGTATCATAACCTCAACGGAAGCGTTGGAATTAAAAGAAATCCCAAAACGATTATTAGTTATTGGTGGTGGTGTTATTGGTCTGGAACTAGGTTCTGTTTACGCTCGTTTAGGAACCGAAATTGAAGTGATTGAGTTTGCTGACACTATAATTCCTACAATGGACGGTACTCTTGCAAAAGAGTTGACAAGAGTTTTAAAGAAAGAAGGATTTAAATTCAATCTAAACCATAAAGTTCAAAGCGTTAAAAACACAGGAAAAGGAGTGGAATTAAT